>JALWRX010000112.1 GCA_027080505.1 Ghiorsea sp. | reverse complement strand
GGTTTGTTCAATCAATGATGGAGCTTCGATGACTCAAACAGTCAATAGTGCCTGTTCCTATTGTGGTACAGGGTGTGGTATTATTCTGGAAACCGATGGTGAAAACATTATTTCACTCAGCGGCGATGCCAAACACCCAACCAATGAGGGCAAGCTTTGCTCCAAGGGAAGGGAATTGCATCAAACGGTCAATGCCCAAGACCGTTTGTTGGTGCCCCAGCTTCGTACATCTTTGGATGCGCCCTTTGCGCCTGTGGATTGGGATACGGCCTTACATCACGCGGCGCAAAAGTTCGCGGATATTATCCAGGAGCATGGCCCTGACGCGGTGGCTTTTTATGTGTCGGGTCAGTTGTTGACCGAAGATTATTATGTGTTCAATAAGCTCATGAAAGGGTTTGTTGGCAGCAATAATATCGATACCAATTCTAGGCTTTGCATGAGTTCTGCTGTGGCAGGTTATAAGCGCGCATTTGGCGCAGATGGCCCACCCACTTGTTATGCAGATATTGAATTGGCATCCTGCTTTTTTATTACAGGCGCAAACCCAGCGTATGCTCACCCCATTGTATTTCGCAGATTAGAAGCTGCCAAAGAAGCCAATCCTGATTTAAAAATTATCGTGGCAGACCCACGTCGCACCGATACTTGCTCCATTGCTGATCTACATTTACCACTCAAACCCGGTACAGATGTAGTGCTGTACCAAGCCATGTTGCATGTGATGATTCAAGAAGACTTATTGGATGAAGCTTATATTGAAGCGCATACGGTAGATTTTGACGCGGTCAAAACCAAAGCTTTATCACTGAACCTTTTACAAGCAGCAGAAACTTGCGGGCTGGATGCCAATGATATTGTGCAGGCTGCGCGCTGGTTTGCCACCAACAAAACCCTTTCATTTTGGACCATGGGTTTAAACCAATCATCTTCGGGCACAGATAAAAACAACGCCTTGATTAACCTTCATTTGGCAACAGGCCTTATTGGTAAAGAGGGTTGTGGCCCATTCTCGCTTACAGGACAACCCAATGCTATGGGTGGCCGTGAAGTGGGCGGTATGGCAAATATGTTGGCAGCGCATAGGGATTATGCCAATCCAGAGCACCGCAAAGAAGTGGCGGATTATTGGGGTGTGGATGATGTTTCTAGTAAACCGGGTTTAACAGCAACGGAATTATTTGCAGCACTTGAAGAAGGAACGGTCAAAGCGGTATGGATTGCCTGCACCAATCCAATTGTATCTATGCCTGATGCGAAACGCGCAGAAGCAGCACTCAAGAAAGCAGAGCTGGTGATGGTATCGGATGCTTATCATCCCACCGACACCACTAAGCTGGCGCATGTGTTATTCCCTGCATCAGGCTGGGCGGAAAAAGAAGGCACAATCACCAACACCGAGCGGCGTATCACGCATTTGCAGCAAGCCATTCCCAAAGCGGGATTATCCCGCGATGATTGGAAAATTGCGGCTGATTTTGGCGTTGTGTTGGGTGAGAAGCTTGGCAAAGACTGGTCAAAAGCCTTTGCTTATGAAACCGCAGGTGATGTGTTTGATGAGCATTGCGGTTTAACCAAGGGTATGGACATTGATATTTCAGGTTTGTCGTATGCTGTGCTTGATGAATTTGGTCCACAACAGTGGCCATTTAAAGAAGGTGAGAAACCCAACCAAATTAAACGTTTATACACCGATAACAATTATGAAACAGCCGATCATAAAGCGCATTTTATTGATATGGATTATATGCCTGTGGCTGAACCCACGGATGCCGATTATCCGTTGTCGTTGACCACAGGTCGTATTCGCGACCAATGGCATACCATGACCAAATCAGGTGTAGTGCCGCAGTTGATGCAGCATATCCCTGTGCCTACGTTGCAAACTCATCCTGATGATGCAGCAAAATACGGCATTGAAGAAGATGCGTTGGTACAAATTGATTCAAGGCAAGGGCAAGTGATTGTGCCCGCGCAAATCAGCAAAGATATCCGCACTGGTTTGGTCTTTTTGCCCATGCATTGGGGTAGGATGACTGCGCGCAGTGGCCGAGCCAATAGCCTGATTAAAACAGCGATTGACCCCGTATCCAAAGAGCCAGAATACAAACATGCAGCCGTGCGTATCGCGCCATTTCAAGCAGTTTGGCAGGGTATGATGCTGATGGCTGGGAAACACACTGATTTAGGGCGCAAAATGATTGAAGGTTATACGTATGGTGTGGTGTCATGCTTTGGTGTGCAGCATCCTGTGACCTCCATTGATTTGGCATGCACCAAACCTTTGCAAGATGAGCAGTATAAACGCTTGGATTATATTTTGGAGCAAGGTAAAGCTTTTGAAGTGCTGACTTATGTTGACCGAAGAATGGGCATCAATCGCAAGGCATGGATTGATAGTGATGGTCATCTTGTGGCTGTACGCTGGGTGGGTGGCGATATTTCTGAAGCCAAATGGCTGCGTAAACTGATGTTGGAAGGCACGGATGTGGGTGATATGCGTCCATTCCTGCTTGCGCCAAGCAGTGTGGTCAACACCGAAGACACCAAAGGCAAAATCATTTGCGCATGTCACAACGTGGGTGAACTGGAACTCAAGGCTGCGATGGAAAATGGCTGTGGTGATTTGGAAACATTGAAGAACTGCACCAAGGCGGGTACGGGCTGTGGCTCGTGCATACCGGAGATGAAAAGACTATTGTCTGGCTCATGAACGTCCAGCCCATCAAGTTTTATCCGCAAAGCAAAGCATTGAATATGCGCCAAGGGCTGTATGATTCCTTTGGTCGCAAGCTTAATTATTTGCGCATTTCAGTGACCGATAGATGCAATATGCGTTGTGATTATTGCAGGCCATCTGCCGATGCCTATCAAGCGGAGCCGCGCTCCCATATTTTAAGCTTTGAAGAGATTGCGCGCATTGTGAACGTTGCCGCATCCTTGGGTGTAAATAAAGTGCGTATTACTGGTGGCGAACCTTTGGTGCGTAAAGATTTACCCGATTTGGTCGCGCAATTATCAGCCATAGACGGCATCACTGATTTGGCGATGACCAGCAATGCGACTTACTTGGCAAAACATGCAACGGCACTTAAAGGTGCGGGATTAAATCGCATCAATATCAGCTTGGATACACTTAACCCTTTGCGCTTTAAAAAGCTCACAGGTAGTGAAATTGAGCCTGTGTTGGATGGCATCCAAGCTGCGCAAGCTGCAGGTTTTTTCCCCATCAAACTCAACACCGTGCTGATGAAAGGTATCAACAATGATGAGGTCGTTGCGTTGATGGATTTTGCTTCAGCTATGGGTGCAACGATTCGTTTTATTGAGCTGATGCCGATGAAGCAGGGTTTGGATTGGGATAAACATTATATTTCAGTTGAAGATGTATTGGCGCAAGATGATGTGCAAGCGCGCGTGGATATTTCGCCCATGCAAACAGGCAATACTGTGGCACGATATTTGCCGCTTAAACATGGCAAAGGTGAAGTTGGGTTTATCATGCCTATGTCGGATAGGTTTTGTGAAGGATGTAATCGTCTGCGTTTAACGGCGGACGGGGGTCTTCGCTCATGTTTGCCAGAAGATAAGCATATGAACTTGCGTGATGTGATTCGCCGTGGCGGTTGCGATGATGATATTCGTGCGGTGTTTATGCGCTCGGCACTCATCAAACCCGAAATCGGTACCTATGTCTTTGATGCCGATGCAGATAAACGCTCCATGATTCATATTGGCGGCTAAATTGGCTGTAAATATTCACCACCAAAACACCAAGGCACAAAGAAAAATCAAAACAATGCTGTTCTTTGTGTCTCTGTGTCTCTGTGGTTTTCCTGCTTTTTCCAGCGAGACTTTAACAGTTGCCGTAGCATCCAGCTTTTATCCCCAAGCCATGCAATACAGCAAGCAATTTGAAGCCAAGCATGATGTTACCGTGCGTTTGGTATCAGGCTCTACGGGTCGTTTGTATAACCAAATCAAGCAGGGTGCACCGTTTGATGTATTCATTGCAGCGGGTTCGCAAAAGATAGATTTGGGTAAGCCGCATAAAGTTATGGGCTATGGTTATTTGGGGGTTCAGCTTGGCAATCATTTCACCACTGATTTGCAAGAGCTTATGCAATCCAGTATTTACAAAATCGTGATTGCCAATCCGCAAACAGCTCCCTTTGGCTCTGCTGCCAAGCAAGTATTAGCGCAAGCAGGTTTATGGAACAAGCTCAAACCTAAACTTGTGTATGCGCAAAATGCCATGCAAGCTTCCATGATGGTGAATCAAGGTTTGGTGGATGCAGCTTTTGTGCCTGTGCAAGCAGCGCAAGAAGCTATTGCGCGGATTCCCTACACCATGTTTCTATTGCTTCCAAGTGAATCATCGCAAGCCTTTTTTAATGGTTTAGCACCATGATAGATGCACTTATTATTTCGTTACAACTTGCACTCACCACCACACTACTTTTATTAGTGATTGCTTTGCCTTTGGCGTATGTGTTGGCATTTAAATCGTTTAGGGGGCGCACGGTATTGGAAGTGTTTGTAGCTTTGCCTTTGGTATTGCCGCCTACGGTGTTGGGTTATTATGTACTCTTGATGATTGCCCCTGATTCATGGCTAGGTTCAGCTTGGGCTTCTGTGTTTGATACTTCATTGGCATTTTCATTTTCAGGCATGGTGTTGGCATCGCTGTTGTATTCACTTCCCTTTGCCGTGCAGCCCATGCAGCAAGCCTTTCGCGCTGTGCCGGAATCATGGTTAGAGCTTGGCAAAACACGGGGTATGAGTATCAAACCCATGCTGCGACATATCATTTTACCTGCATCCAAGGGTGGTGTGCTTGTTGCCGCAGCCCTTTCTTTTGCACATACCATGGGCGAATTTGGTGTGGTTCTCATGGTGGGTGGCTCAATTCCAGGTGAGACTAAAGTGGCAAGCATTGCTCTATTTGAATTGGTGGAAATGCAGCAGCAAGAAGCTGCGCAACTGGCTTTGATATTGTTAGCTGTGTCATTCATCATGTTATCCGTGGTGTATAGCATCAATCGTAAACCCTTGGTGGTGGGCTCATGAATCATATTCGCATCACAACCACGCTGGGCAGTTTGGATTTAGACGTACAAGCTGATTTTGCCCATGAAGTGATTGTGATTTCAGGAGAGAATGGCGCAGGCAAAACCACTTTGTTGCGTTGTCTAGCGGGTTTGGAAGCTTGCCAAGGTCAGTTGCAGATAGGTGGTGATGTTTGGTTGGATAGTGCGGTCAAATTTGTAAAACCCACCGAACAGCGAAATATTGGTTTTGTGTGGAGTGATGCCGTGCTGTTGCCGTGGTTGGACGCAGAAGCCAATATCATGCTGGGTGTGAAGGATGGTGATGCCGTTTGGTTCAGTAAAGTCTGCGAAGCTTTAGAAGTAAGCCCACTGCTCAAACGAAAACCAGCCATGCTTTCCACAGGTGAAGCGCAGCGGATATCATTGGCAAGGGCATGGTATATCAAACCTTCATTATTGCTGTTGGATGAGCCTTTTTCAGCCCAAGCTCCCGATATTCGATTGCGGTTGCGGCAGGCATTAAAGGATTTACAACAAGTATTGGATATTCCTGTGTTGATGGTCAGCCACGATGCAGAAGATGCCAAGGTGTTAGCACAGCAGCATTGGCGTATGCGTGAAGGAAAATTGATGAATAGCGTGGCAAGCACAAAAGTATTCTCCACAGATGCACGCAGATGAACATAGATGATATCCGCGTTTATCGGTGTTTATCCGTGGTTAGGAGTAATAAGTATGAGTGAGTTAACCCATTTCAATCAAGCAGGGCGAGGACGCATGGTGGATGTGTCGGACAAAGAAATCACCACGCGTATGGCTATTGCCAGCGGTGAAATTCATATGTTGGAAAACACATTGCAGCATATTCAACAAGGCAAACTTAAAAAAGGTGATGTGCTCGCCATTGCTGATGTGGCAGCGATCATGGGGGCGAAAAAAACATCTGATTTGATTCCCATGTGCCATCCTTTGATGCTGTCGGGCATTGATGTGGCATTTTCAGAATTGACAGAAACCTGCGGCCTAAAAGTTGAAGTATCGGTAAAATGCAAAGGCAAAACAGGCGTGGAAATGGAAGCTTTAACGGCAGTGAGCACTGCCCTACTTACTATTTATGATATGTGCAAAGCTGTGGATAAAGGTATGCGTTTGACCAACATTCAGCTTGAAGAAAAGACAGGTGGTAAGTCGGGAGACTTCAAGAGGTAGTGTTTGTTTTATCATTGACTTTCCGTGAATAAAATGATTATTATTGGATAATAATAGGAGAATGGCGATGAATACTGCAAGATTTACACCCAGCGAAATGCTTTCGGCAACGGACTTATCCAAAAAAACCAGCTCAATTCTTACCGAATTGTCTGAGCAAAAGCATGATAAATTTGTTATTGTTCGTAACAATCAACCCAATGCTGTGTTGCTGTCTTTGTCTGCTTATGAATCACTGCTAGAAGATATTGAAGATTTACAACTTGCAAAAATAGTTGGCGAAAGGCTGGAAAGCTTTGACCCAGCGACCGCGACTGTGCATGAGGACATGAAGCGTAAGTACGGATGAGTTGCGAATGAAGCAAACATGGAAGGTTTTGTATCATCCAGAGGTGGATAAGGATTTAAGGCAGATTGGTAAAAGCAGGGCAAAAAGAGCTATCAAGGCGATTGATGAAAAACTGGTCACCGAGCCTGAAAGCTTTGGCGCACCGTTACGCAAGGGTTTAGTGGGCTTACGCAAGTTAAGGGTGGGTGATGTGCGCATTGTGTATCGGGTAGAACAAGAACGTATTGAAGTGCTGGTGATTACGATTGGCAAGCGGGCAGACGGTGATGTGTATAAGGTTGCTGGCTCGCGTAAAAATAGGGGATGATGGCATGGTCTTGCTTGTTGTTATGTGGATACGCCTACAGAGTTTATAGGCGTATTAGTGAGTTTTATGGGTACAAGACTTGTACTTGAGGTTTGGTTTTAGAGGTAGTTATGAAAGTTGAAGTGATTGAACAAGATGGTGAAAAGTTTGTTGTTTTGCCTGAGGATGTGCTTGAGCAATGTGGAATAGGTGACGTTGCCGATATTTCAGTTGAAAACGACTGTATTATGTTGAAAGCTGCAGATAGAAAGTTAGTAACAAACCATGAGTAACTATAACCCATTCAAAAAACCAATATCTAAGTTAGAGGCTAAAGACTTAGAAGTTTTAAAAGATATTCCTGAAGGTTGGTATATTGAATATAAGAGTAGCCTTCCTAAGAATGATAAAATTGCAAAATCAATAACATCTTTTGCAAACACTTTGGGGGGGTGGCTATTTTACGGAGTAAAAGAAAAAGAATCTGATAGTCGAGAAGCAGGAGAGTTTTGTGGAATAGACAATCCTGAAGAAGCTGAAGTACATGTAAGGGAAGCTATTGTTTATTACTCAAACCCAGAAGCCTTTTTTGAGACAAAAATTATTTATGGAGGCTGCGATGAGATTGGGCTTCCTGATAATAAAGCAGTTCTAGTCATTTATATCCCTCAAAGTAATAGCCTTCCTCATATTCATGGGTCAGGCAGGGTGTATAGGAGAATCAGTGATTCTTCAGAACCTATGGTAGAAAAAGATAGGTCTAGATTAGATGCTATGTGGGAACAAAAGAGAAATAATCATGAAAAGCTGAAAGAGTTTTTAAATACAGCCCCTCTTCAAAGTAGCGCTGAATCTCCAATTCTACACCTGTTTTTGATGACAGACCCATTAGGAACTAGAGGTCACCGTTCCTCGATGAGTTTTGATGTGTTTAATGAGGTAATAAAATCAACCCCCTTCATATTTGATAATTTCTATTCTGGGCCGAATAGGTTTGTTGCTAGGTGTACAAAGGGTAACGATGTGAATAGTGACCTTTTAACGTGGCAATATTTTGCTAATGGAACAAGTGTTGTATCCATCCCCTTAAATGTGTGCAATCTATGTAATAATAACTATGACGCTAATAAAAGTTTCCTTGACGGTTATGAGTGGGGAGAGCATTTTTTAAATCTTCTTGATACAAATGGGTTAAATCAGGGTAAAATAATCGATCTAAATCAACTGGTTATGTTATTTCAACATATACTAACTATTCATAGTGGTTTACTCCTAAAAGATGAAATTCAAGGACAATTGTTTATTAAGGTGATATCCAAAAATATGAATAAAGCGATACCATTTATTGATTTTGAGTCATTTATTGATTTTATCCTAAAGTGTGGAGTTCCTTTGCCTTTACATGATGACTGGATTTTTCCTGAAGGGAAAGACATAAACCTATTTTATACTCACAAAGATGGGTTGAATTTTGAAGGGGGTACGCTGGATTATATCAATGCTATTACTCTCTTTACATCAATGATGAACTGCTTTGCACTGCCCGCGACCTCACTTTTTAAAGAAGGTGAGACGGTAAAAGAAGCAAGTATAAGGTTAGTGCAAGAGTTTTCTGAGATTTTTAAGCGCAGTCCACGGACAACAATAATAAATGATTAAAGTTCTCTTTTTTGGCGTAGTCGCGGATAAGCTCGGTAAACGCAGCGTTGATGCTCAGGCAGGTCTTTCTCTGGCGGAGTTGATTGCGCAGCTTGGATGCGCAGATATGCAGCCTTTATTGGTAGCAGTGAATCAAGAGCAGATTCAGGACATGGATTATATCGTGCAAGATGGTGATGAAGTGGCGTTGATGCCGCCGTTTTCAGGTGGGTAAATATGAGTGACGTGGCAACACCCTCACCCCAACCCTCTACCCCAGGGCACTCTCTCTGCCTGCGGCATTCACCTTGTCCCTTAAAAGGGCGAGGGGGAAATAGGGATGCGGTTCGTATTCAGTCAGAAGACTTTTCTTTGCAAGATGAGGTCGCGGCTTTGCGTCAAAGCTCGCAGCGTATGGGTGGTATTGTCACCTTTTTGGGTTGCGCACGTGATTTTTCGGAAGGGCGAGATGTGTTTTCGATTGAGTTTGAGCAATACGCAGGTATGGCGGAAGCTGCTATGCAAAGTTTGCGTGATGAAGCTTTGAAAACATTTGATATTATGGATGTGCGAATTGTTCACCGTGTTACTACGGTACATGCTGGCGAGCAGATTGTGCTGATTGTGGTGGGGGCGGAGCATAGAAAACCCGCATTTGAAGCGTGTGAGTGGATTATTGATGCGTTGAAACAACGTGTGCCCATTTGGAAAAAAGAAGTAACCCCTGATGGTGATGCTTGGGTGACACAGCATCCATGAGTGTTCCAGTTTTAGCGATTGTTGGCTTTTCCAATTCGGGCAAAACAACATTGATGGAAAAGCTGATTGCAGCCCTTGCGGCAGAAGGTTTAGATGTTTGTAGCATTAAGCATTCACATCATCAACCTGAGATGGATACACCGGGCAAAGATAGCTGGCGGCATAAACATGCAGGGGCGAAAGGCTCACTTTTGGTTGGCCCAGAGCAGCTATTGATGGTGGCAGATATTCAAAAGCCATTAACCCCGCAAGAGATGGCAGATGCCTATTTCCCTCATGCCGATCTGGTGTTGGTGGAAGGTTACGCGTCTATGCCTTGTGCCAAGATTGAAGTGGTGCGAGAAGCGCGGTCGGCGGATATGAGATGCGAAGCATCTGAACTGCTTGCTGTGGTTACGGATATGCAAGATTTGAGCGTGAATATCCCTAAGCTTGATTTGAATGATACGCAGCAGGTCACAACTTTTATATTGGATTGGTTAAAGCGTGATAGCTGATTGCACCGCGGTGATACTTACAGGCGGGCAGTCCAAACGCATGGGGCAGGATAAAGCTTCAATGGTGTTTGAAGGGCAAACGCTTTTGGCTAGGGCAGAGCAGAGCCTAAAGCCGTTGTTTGAACATGTGGTGGTGAGTACACGACAAAAGCGAGATGATACGCTATTGCCGCAAGTGTTGGATGATAGAGAACATAGAGCGCCCATGATGGGTATTGTTGCCGCATTTGAAGCTGTGGATACGGATTGGCTGTTTGTAGCGGGTGTGGATATGCCATTTATTGCGGCGGATTTGCTGAAACATATGGCGAAATATCGAGCAGGCCATGATGCTGTGGCTTTGCATGTGGGCGGTATGGCGCAACCTTTGTGTTGCTTTTATCATCGACAAACCTTGCCTGCGATGCAACAGCATATTCAGCAAGAAAAGCGAAGTTTGAAATGTTTATTGGAAACGCTGAACACATATTGTATTCCCGAACAAGAAGCGCGTTTGTATGATGCTGAGCTGCATAGTTTGGTCAGCTTAAATACGACTGCGGATGTGCAGCAATGGAGCAAGTCATGAATTATTTATCAGTCCCCGATGCTTTGGCAGAGGTGCTAAAACATATCCAAACCAAGCATGTAGAGCATGTGGCTTTGCATGATTCACTTAACCGTGTATTGGCGGAAGATGTGGCGGCAAATCGCAATCATCCGCCGTATGACGTATCGGCGATGGATGGTTATGCCGTGCGCTTTACGGATATTGAGGATGCCAACCCTGAACACCCAGTTCGGCTGAAAGTGGTGGATGATATTCGTGCAGGGCAAATGCCAACGATTAAGGTGTTGCAGGGAAGGGCGGCCAGAATTATGACGGGTGCGCCGACGCCGCAGGGCGTGGATACTGTGATTCGGGTGGAAGATACGCAAGAAGATGGGGATGACGTTTTAATCCTCACGCCACCCAAGCAAGGCGCGAATATTCGCTCATTGGGTGAGAACTTGATGAACGGTAAAACCGTGCTTTTCAAGGGCACGGCGATTACGCCAGGGGTGCTGGCGATTTTGGCGATGGTGAAGCAAAAGCAAGTGCCAGTGTTTGCCAAACCCAGTGTGGCGATTTTGTCCACGGGTGATGAGCTTGAAGGACTGGATGAGGCTGTGGATGCACATAAAATACCTGATGCCAATTCCCATGCCTTGTATGCGCAGTGCAAAGCTTTGGGCATTGAAGCCAAACTGCTGGGCATTGCGCGGGATAATCCGATTGAGTTGAAAGCGAAGCTGACTGAAGGGCTGAAATATGATGTGCTGCTTGCCAGTGGTGGCGTATCGGTGGGGCATCATGATTTTGTGCGTCCGACTTTGGATGCGCTGGGTATCACCATGCACTTTTGGCGGGTGGCCATGCGCCCTGGGCATCCGCTGGCCTTTGGCACGGGCGCATCAGGTTGTGCGGTGTTTGGGCTGCCGGGTAACCCTGTATCCAGCATGGTATGTTTTGAGCAGTTTGTCTCACCCGCGTTGAGACGGATGATGGGTTTTAACAAGCTGCACCGCAGAACCATCAGCGCAAGGCTTAGCCATGATATTAAGGACAGGGCAGGTAGAGCCCATGTTGTGCGGGTTGTATTGGGTCAAGATGAGCAAGGTTACACGGTCACTTCCACAGGCACGCAGGGCAGTGGTGTGTTGATGAGCATGGCCGTTGCGGAAGGTTTTGTGGTTGTGCCTGAGCAGTCAGAAGGGTTAAAAGCAGGTGATGAAGTACAAGTACAACTGTTGCAGGGTATGGATTTTCAAGAATAAGTAGATAAGTAGCCGCAGATGAACGCTGATATATCAAATTGTTATCTATTTTATCTGCGTGTATCGGTGGCTAAAAAGGATAAATATGAAAGCGAAAATTGGATTTGTAACGGTATCGGATAGAGCAAGCCGTGGTGAGTATGAAGACTTGGGTGGCCCTGCCATGCAGGCATGGTTTGAACGTGTTTTATCATCGGAATGGGAAGCGGTATTTCGGGTGATTCCTGATGAGCAGGCTGGTATTGAAGGTGCGCTGAAAGCACTTGCTGATGATGAGGGTTGTTGTCTGATTGTCACCACAGGGGGCACAGGCCCTGCAGTGCGTGATGTGACCCCTGAAGCTACTGAAGCGGTGTGTGAAAAGATGATGCCGGGTTTTGGCGAATTGATGCGTCAAGAATCATTAAAATTTGTGCCGACTGCGATTTTATCCCGACAAACAGCGGGGATTCGCGGCAAGGCTTTAATCATCAACTTGCCGGGCAAGCCATCAGCCATTGATGATTGCCTCAACGCTGTGTTTCCTGCCGTTCCCTATTGTATTGATTTGATTGCAGGCCCTTATTTGGAGGCTGACCCTGAACAATGCAAGGTGTTTCGTCCCAAAAAGAAATAATTTAAAGTTTGATAAGCTTTTGAAAGCCTCGGTGCATAGCATCATTGCCGACAAGTACATCACCTTTTTCTAAATCAATGCTTGCACCATCAAGACCTGTGGCAATGCCACCGGCTTCTTGGATGAGCAACACACCTGCTGCAATGTCCCATGATTTTAAGCCAGCTTCCCAGTAGGCATCGATGCGACCTGCAGCCACATAAGCCAAATCAAGTGCTGCTGAACCACCACGGCGATAACCATCAGCAGCACGCATACAATTGTCCATGCGTTTTTGGAAATCATCCAGACCATCACGTTGGTAAGGGGGTAAACCCGAGGCAAACAAAGCATTTTTAACGTGTTTACATTCGCTTACACGCATACGACGGCGATTTAAAAACGCGCCGCCACCATTTTTAGCTTCAAAAGTTTCATCACGGATAGGGTCGTGAATCACGGCAAGCAAAGGTTTACCTTTTTGCCATGCCGCAATGGATACGCAGAAGTGCGGATAGCCATGCACAAAATTGGTCGTGCCATCCAAAGGGTCGATATACCATTGAATATTAGCATCAGGATTGATGGGGGAAGATTCTTCTGCCACGATACCGTGATTGGGGTAATGTTTACGAATTTCGCTGATAATGATGTCTTCAGCAGCTTTATCGACTTCTGTCACAAAATCACGGTCTTGCTTTTGTTTGATGGTGTAAGAATCAGCTTGCTCATAATGGCGAAGAATCATATCTCCAGCTCGGCGAGCAGCACGGACGGCAACGAATAACATAAGCAATACCTCAGTTTATAAAACTTCCGCATCATATTCATTTTAAGCTGCGCCTGTGTTAAAAATAAAAACCAACATCCTCATTTAGCGTTGCTAAACTGCGGTGCTGCTTTTCATTTTTGCCTTGGCTCGCATCAAAATGAAAGATGATGGCAAAAGTTTTTTGCGTAAAATCAATTTATTTTCAAAGAACTGCGGCATGGTAACAGCTTTATTGGCAAGTTCACTTCAAATGTGGTTTGAGGTAACGTCCTGTCCATGATGTTTTGCATTTGGCGACTGTTTCAGGCGTACCAGAAACAACAATCTGCCCGCCTTTATCGCCGCCTTCAGGTCCCATATCGATAATCCAGTCGGCGGTTTTGATGACATCAAGATTATGCTCAATGACAATCACGGTATTGCCTTTGTCCACCAATGTATGCAACACATCAAGCAGTTTGTCCACATCAGCAAAGTGTAGCCCTGTAGTGGGTTCGTCGAGGATATATAAGGTGTCGCCAGTTGCTTTTCGTGCCAGTTCTTTGGCAAGTTTAACTCGTTGGGCTTCACCACCTGAAAGTGTGGTGGCTGCTTGCCCAAGGCGAATATAACCCAAGCCCACTTGTTGCAAGGTGTTCAACCGATTTTTCAGCGAAGGCACGGCACTAAAAAATTCATAGCCCTCATCAATGGTTAAATTCAAGACTTCATCAATGGTTTTACCTTTGTAGCGAATGTCTAAGGTTTCACGGTTGTAGCGTTTACCTTGGCATGTTTCGCAACTGACATATACATCGGGTAAAAAGTGCATTTCTACTTTAATCAGCCCATCACCTTGGCAAGCTTCGCATCGCCCACCCTTAACATTAAACGAAAAACGCCCGATTTTATAGCCACGGGCTCTGGCTTCGGGTACGGCGGCAAAAAGCTCACGGATGGGTGTAAAAAGACCTGTGTAAGTTGCAGGATTGGAGCGCGGCGTTCTGCCGATGGGGCTTTGGTCGATGTCGATGATTTTGTCTAACCTATCTTCACCAATCAATGCTGTGTGTGTGCCTATACGCTCAGTTTTTAAACCTTTGGCGTGGGCAAAGGCACGGTATAAAGTGTCCAGTGTGAGCGTTGATTTTCCTGAGCCTGAAACACCAGTGACGCAGGTAAACCTGCCAATCGGAAATTCTGCGGTCACATGTTGCAGATTATGCTCAGATGCGCCTGTAATACCAAGCATAGGATGTTTTTTGGGTATAGGGCGACGTTTAGGGATTTTGATGGACTTGCGACCCGTTAAATAATCAGAAGTGAGTGTTTTCTTTTTCAGGATTTGAGCAAGTGAGCCTTGGGCAACGATTTCGCCACCATGTTCGCCTGCGTGTGGGCCCATATCCACAATGAAATCTGCAGTGCGAATCGCATCTTCATCATGCTCCACAACAATCACGGAATTTCCTAAATCCCTTAAACGTTTGAGTGTGCCCAATAACCTATCATTATCGCGCTGATGCAAACCAATGGATGGTTCATCCAAAATATACAGCACACCGACTAATGCCGAGCCGATTTGGGTTGCCAAACGAATACGCTGAGCTTCGCCGCCAGATAATGTGCCTGCAGTGCGGTCTAAACTTAAATAGTCCAACCCCACTTCAATCATAAAACCAAGGCGAGCAGCAATTTCTTCTAATATTTTTTCGGCAATGTCTTGGTCTTGTTTGTTAAGCTTGAGTTGTTGCACCCAAAGTTGGGTTTCACGCAAAGGAAGTTTACAAATAGTGGGTAATGATAAATCGCCCAATAAAACATGGCGGGCAGTGGTATTTAGACGTGAACCTTCACACTTGGGGCAATCTATCATATTGATATATTTAGCCAATTCTTCTCGCACATCTTCTGAGCTTGTTTCTTTGTAGCGGCGTTCGAGATTGGGAATAACACCTTCAAATGGACGACTTACGGTGCGGGCTTGGGTGGCTGTTTCAAAGACAAAATCGACTTTTTTGCGCCCAGTACCATACAAAATAGCTTTTTGTGCTTCTGCGGATAAGTCCTTGAATGGGGTGTACATATCCGCACCCATGAACTTGGCAACAGCTTCAATGGTTTGTTTGTACATAAAGGTTTCTCTGCCGCCCCATGGAGCAATCGCACCTTCATCCAAGGTGAGTTTGGGGTTAGGTACAACCAAAGTGGGGTCAAAAATAGTTTGTTTGCCAATACCATCACATTGCAAACATGCGCCAGCAGGAGAGTTGAAGGAAAACAGCCGTGGTTCAATTTCAGGGTATGAAATACCACAGGCTGCACATGCACAGTTTTCAGAGAATAACTTTTCTTCTTTGTTTTCTTTGGTGGCAATCAAAGCGATTAACATGCCTTCGCCGTATTTGAGGGCCGTTTCTACAGAATCGGCAAGGCGGGTACGCATACCTTTTTTGATGACTAGCCTATCAATCACCAGCTCAATATTGTGTTTGATGTTTTTTTCTAAGTCGGGCACATCTTCTAGCGGCATAATCTCGCCATCAATACGAATACGCACGAAACCATCTTTGATAGCTTGCTCAATTTCTTTTTTAAACTCACCTTTTTTGTTGCGAGCTATGGGGGCGAGCAGTTGCAGCTTGGTGTTTTCAGGCAGATGTTCGAGTTGTTCAATAATCAGGCTAGCTGGTTGAGATGTAATGACTTCACCACATTGATAACAATGGGGTTGCCCAACGCGTGCAAATAAAAGCCTTAGATAATCATAGACTTCGGTGATGGTACCCACGGTTGAACGTGGGTTTTTACTGGTGGTTTTTTGCTCAATAGAAATCGCAGGGCTTAAACCTTCAATGGCATCCACATCAGGACGTTCCATCATGCCCAAAAACTGGCGGGCATAGGCTGATAAAGACTCTACATAACGGCGTTGTCCTTCGGCATAAAGTGTATCAAAGGCTAAAGAAGACTTGCCAGAGCCAGAGACACCTGTAATCACCACAAGTTTATTGCGCGGAATATCCAAGCTGATGTTTTTCAGGTTGTGAACACGCGCCCCTTGGACACGAATCATATTGTCTTTTTTCAAAGTGTGCGTTTAATCCTCATAGTGACAAATATAATCCAACATATCAGCCACTTCGATGTCAAAAGAGCTGTTTGCAGGTACCTTAAATGATTCGCCTGCACTATAAATATGCCAGTCTTCTGAGCCTTCAAGGCGAACACGGCACTCGCCATGTAAAATTTCCATGATTTCGGCAGCAGATGTTTTAAAATTGTAAGTGCCAGCTTGCATAAAACCAAGGGTTTTGGTTTGTCCATCTTCGGTGGTGATGGTGCGGCTAATGACATCGCCATCATAATAAACATTGGCTTTTTTGGTAATGGTTGCATTGGGGTAAGTCATAGTTGCCTCCTTTAAAGATCAGTATCGAAGAAATCTTTTTTATTATCGATAGGGCTATTTTGTGATGAGCTATCACCTGAGGCAACTTCTGTTGGTGCAGTGCCTTTCTTAAATGCTTCTAAGAATGGCCATTTTGTATTTGGCCCAGCCAATAAACCTGTTTTATAATCAATATTTGCCCACTCAATCCCCTCTTTGGGCACGGGGAAGTCTTCAACGGGTTTGCCTTGATGCATCACTTGCATGGCTTGTAGCCAAATAGGAGCTGCCGCACCACCACCCGTTGCTTTTTTGCCCATGGGTGCAGGATTGTCTTTACCTACCCAAACGCCTGTAAGGATTTGCGGTGTAAAACCAATAAACCAAGCGTCAACTTGTTGGTTGGTTGTGCCTGTTTTGCCTGCGGCGGGGCGCTTAAAGTGTTGACCAATAGCTCTGCGTGCTGTGCCTCGTTTTATCACACCTGTCATCATGTTTTGCACCAAAAAAGCATCTACAGGGTCAACAATACGTTCGGCAGGACGCATGGTTTGATTCACTGCTAATACAGGGTCAACATGGCATACTTGGCAACGGTTGCCTGCAACAGATCTATGTAAGGTTTGTCCATTGCGGTCTTGCACTTGCTGTATGCTTACAGGCTTATATTTGAGCCCACCACTGGCAATAACAACATAAGCTTCAACCATGTGTTCAGGGGTTACTTCGGCAACACCAAGTGCTAATGCCAACTGCTTGGGAAATTTTTGTTCAAAGGGGTAATCACGTAAGCGGCGTAAAAAGGTGCTGATGCCAATATCATGCAATACGCGAATAGCGACCAGATTGCGTGAGTGTTCTAAAGCATTGCGCAGGGTTACAGGGCCTGCAAAGCGGTTACCGTAGTTTTCAGGTCGCCAAAAATCATCGGTAGATTGGCTGTCAAAAACAATGGGCGCATCCATGACGATGGTAGCAGGCGTGTAGCCCTTTTCGATAGCGGTGGTGTAAAGGAAAGGTTTGAAAGATGAACCTGGTTGGCGTTTGGCTGTAACGTGGTCAAAACCGCCAAATTTAAAGTCAAAACCACCTACACGGGCAAGTACAGTTCCGCGTTTTAAATCAACGCTGTAAAGTGCTGACTCTATGCTGGGCTGTTGGGTGAGTGCCACGCCACCTTGCCCATCACCACGCAGCAGGATTTCATCACCAGCAATCCAATGGTTTGGGCGTTCTTTTGTGTAAACAATATCTTCACTGTCATCCCACTTCCATGTTGGTGGGCTTAATTGCCATTGATTGATGCCATCATGAACAATCAGTGAACCGTCATTGGTGATGCTTTCTACCAGTGCAGGGCGTAGTTGGTCGCTGGCAAGTGTGTCATGTTCAGCGTCTCTTCCTTGAGCCCATGTGTTAAGCAGTGTTTCCCATGTTTCAGGTTCGTGGTGTGTGGGGATACGGTAGGGTTGCGTTGTTTCTAAGCGCAACAAACCATCACGCACACTTTTGATGGATGCATTTTCAATGGTTTCATCAAAGGGAACAATGATGGTTAAGCCTTGTTTGCGCAGAGCATTTCGACCAAATTGTTCAATCAGCGACTGGGTGACAAAGTTTTCATAGGCGTTGTTGAGTTTGCGTTTAGGCAAAGGGGTAGTAACCAAAGGCTCTTGCAAGGCAATGTTAACATCTCTGGCTGAAGCTAAACCTGTTTGTTTCAGTTGCCTTAGTATGGTGTTACGTCGTTGTTTTGCGCGTTCTGGGTGGGCGTGAGGTGCATAAGAACTGGGTGCTTTGGGTAATCCTGCAAGCATGGCAGCCTCACCTAAGGTTAATTCATCAAGGTTTTTATGGAAATAACGCCATGCTGCTGAAGTTACACCATAAGAGCCGCGACCTAGAAAGATTTGGTTTAAATAGAGATATAAAATTTCATCTTTGGTGAAGTTTTGTTCAATGCGCCAAGCCAAAATGGCTTCTTTGGCTTTACGGATATAGCTTTTTTCGTTGGTGAGTAAGAAGTTTTTAGCCACTTGCTGCGTGATGGTGGATGCACCCTGCACGGTATGCCCTGCCTTTAAGTTTGCAATCATGGCAGCTATAATACGTGCAGGATTGATGCCAGGATGCTCATAAAAATGTTCATCTTCAGCAGCTAAAAAAGCATTGACAACATATTTGGGAATCTCTGACATGGGTGTTAAAATGCGGTGTTCATCGGCAAATTCGGCAATCAATTCGCCTTGGGTATTAAACACACGTGAAACTAAAGGTGGCTGATAGGTCGAAAGATTGCTAAGCTGTGGTAAGCCTTGAGAGAAATAAAAAATGCCGCCTGTGATGCAGATTACAGCAACCAAGGTTAGAGTGAGGGATGTTTT
The DNA here is from genome assembly GCA_027080505.1 of Ghiorsea sp. Lineage (GTDB taxonomy): Bacteria > Pseudomonadota > Zetaproteobacteria > Mariprofundales > Mariprofundaceae > Ghiorsea. Next base: position 93,036 of record JALWRX010000112.1, on the reverse strand, counting down.
CAAAATGAGTTTAAACCAGCGCATATCGCCAAACCTAAGCGAAACACCATGTAAGCAGCAAGCACAAGCTTGTAAGCAAGCTGGTTTTACGCTGATTGAATTGATGGTAGTTATAGCGATTTTGGGTATTTTGATGGCAATCGGTGGCACATCTTGGACATCTTATCGTGAAGCAACCAAAGTAGATTCAGCGAAAGAAAAAGTTGTGAGCATTTTTCAACAAGCGCGGCTAAAAGCGCTGTCTTCGGGTTTTAAACAAGTATTAAACATAGATTATGTTAACGACACGCTTACCGATGCATCAGGGCGTGTAGTTGCTTTTGATGGTGTCAATCTTCAGCACTATGTCGCGACAGGGTGTACGGTTACCGACCCTTTAGGTGCATTTACTATTGAGTTTAAAGGGGATGGTCGCGTAGGGGGGAATGCAGCAATGACAACTAAAATATCATCATCTACATCTACGAAGGCTTATATTATTAAGATTAGTACAGTTACTGGAAGGGTGGCCGTGGGGAAACCATGTTAAGCAAGGAATTTGAAAAAGGGTTCACCCTCATTGAGGCAATGGTCACTATGCTGATTGTTTCTGTTGGTTTGCTGGCAATGGCAAGTCTTCTCATTACAGCGATTAAAGTTAATCAGGATAACGAAATGCGATTGGATGCAAGCAGCAAGGCGGATGCTATTGCGAACTATGCAATTACGCAGGTTAGGACAACAGTAGATTTATATGCTTCTACACTACAAACCAAAGCGGATGCGATGGCAAAATCCCCTTCAAATAATGTTTTTACTCCATCCGTTGCTTTAAGCCCTAACCGTACGCAAGATTGTAGGTATCATAATATTGATGTTACGATTTCTTGGACATTACGTGGCGCCTCTAAATCTGTAGTTGTTCATACAGGTGCAATGACAAATACAGGGGGCTGCTAAATGGTAGTCCAAGCCATAGGTAATCAAAACAAGCTACAAAAACAGCAGGGCTTTACACTTATTGAAGTCATGATTTCCATTGTGGTGGCAATGGTTGTGCTGGCAGGTTTAATGCTAACCTTCACCAGTCAAAGCAACCAATATCAATACCAAAATAAACGCATTGATGCATCCCAAGATTTGGAGTTTGCTTTAAAGTTTATCGCACGCGATTTACGCTCGGCTTTGGTAGGTTCGGTGGCTGGTGCACCTGTGATTGATATTTACGCATCGACAACAGCACCCTTTGAGACCACGCGGCTTAGGTTTGAGGTGTGGGATGCTGCGCTTGCTCCTGCAACTTCAACTACTAAGCGGGTATTGCGACATTATGGATATACTTTGGCTAGCAAAAGTATTGGTTATGATAGAAATGTAGTGGGTACTACTGCCAACCCTAGAGAGATATTGCCCAATGTAACCTTGTTTAAGGTGTTTGATGATAATAATGTTGGAGGGACATCGCGGGCTGGTTTTTCGGGTATTCCAGATGCCTTACCGAATACTTTGGTGCCAGATCCTGCAAACTCAAACACCCCACTTTCTGTTCCTGGTTACACCATATTGATTGAAGTGGAAGTGCCTGCTGGTTACAAAGGCGGTTCTTTGAAAGATGTTAGGGGAAATGTTGTGACAACCAAACGGATATGGCGCTATGCACAGGTTTATCCTATGGCGGCTGTTCAGTGATATACGATGATGGGGGAGTGTAATGAAGGAGTATGACATGGAAGAAAAAGCTATTAATCATAAACATAATGAAGGTGGCTTTATTTTGGTTACTGCCATCATTTTATTGGCAATTCTGATGGGGCTTGGTGCGGCGGCAATGTTTAAAACCAATGTAGAAATGAAAGTCTCGGCAAGTGCTGCGGACACAGCCAAAGCTTTTGCTGCAGCGCAAGCAGGGCTGGATTATGTCTACAACTATTGGAGTCAAGACCCAAATGGGCAAGTTGAATTTAAAGCTATTGCTACGGCTGCTAGTGCAGGAGGCACTACAGGCACAAACATTCTTATTGATAAAGCACCAGCATCAATTACACCAGATTTAGGTACGAATGCTATGGCTGTGGATACTTGGGTTAAAACTTCTGGTGCGAGGGTGTATAATTTGACCAATGCAGGTGTCCAGAAAGCTGCGTCAGCAGCAAATTGGAACGTGGATAAATACGCTCAAGTTGCAGTATGGGTAGCGCGCTTTAAACCATCGACATCAGGTTATCCTTATGCAACACCAAAGCTTACGACTGATACTTGTCTTGATTGCACAGCAGTGACTTATGTTCTCGGTCGTTCGGGCAATGCGTATAAATTACTTCGTGAATATGCTTTTATTTCAACCAGTACTATTCAAGCTAGAGGTGCGATGGTGAATGCGCCGACGATTGAGGAGTGTGATGCAACGGGACCAGTGGCAAGCACAACAACCAACAACTTTAGTGCGGGAAGCTCTACAACCAGTCATATGATTGATGCGACTCAGGCTCCTGGCGGTACAGCAATGGCAACCAATAATTCAGTAAACATTACTAATGGTAACAAGCCATGGAAAACAAACTGGGGCACAGGCACCAACTTAAAAGGGGTTGACCCATGGATTGTGTATGACCCAGGTAAAGTTGTTGCGGTAGACTATCCTAAAATTAATGGTGGTTGGATGAGCGCAAATAATGCCACTACTGTTAGTGCAGATCTTTATGGTACGCCCAATCAAATCAATTACTTTACCAGCGCAACATCACAGTTGTTTCCTTTGGACGCTTATAGGGAAGCGGCTAATCGAATTGCAGGCTTTAGTGGAGAAATCTTAAAACCAGATCCAGCTGACCCCACACAAAATTATACAGTTACAGCAGGTGCACCGCTTGGCAATTATACAACATTGAAAACCAATAATGCTGGACATGCGCGAACAGGTACAATTCAGTGGCCTGATGTGATTTATAATATTCGCAATAATGTGCCTATGTATGGTCTTGTCCGCTTGCTGATTCCTGTGACATCTCAGGGTACAACCACAGTCTGTGGTCAGGCTACTGCTAAGTATAAAGCGCTTAAGGCGTTAGCGCTAACCCCAGGTAAGTCAAAGATTTTTTCTCCTAATGGCAAGCTGATTGTGTATGGTGGTGCGCTTTTTGATTTCTTTATAGATTCGAATGGGAATAACATATATGAGCCAGCAATAGAAAGATTGGTAACACCGAGGGAAGCTTTAACCTTTAAGCTTAACGTGGATAGTCCATTGATGTTTAACCCTGCAATGGATGGAAAAACTATCCGTACAGGGCTTTCAGGTGCTGCAAATACATGTGATATTTTGAATATTAATTGCTATCCAAATGGTTCGCCAAGCTGGAATCAGACCAATGATAAGATGGAAGATGGTATGATGGATTTGGTTTGGGATGTAGATAATATAGCAAGGAATTGGTCAACTAAGGTTATGAATGCGGCGGGTGCATATCAAATCGGAACACCCTTTTCCTTTACGGACTGGATGACACAAGAGTCGCCACAGGTTGTGACATCAACAGCAACGGGTGGAGGGAATACTTGGTCAGCAGCGGATAAAGCAACCATGTCCGCACTACTTGATTATTATATCAAAACAACGGCGTTGGCGAGTAAAAATACGTGGTCGGATACAACGCGTTCCGCTATAGAGAGTAATGCACAAAGCTTTTATATTGATACTGGAAACGATTTGGTTAAAGGGCAGGCTTCTGCTGCGGATTTATATCATGCCTTTTTACCAAGTGGTTATATTCATGGTTGGAAACGAGGCTTGCTGGAGTCAGGCTTGGCAGCAGTGGGCAGTGATGGTGTGAATAGTATTTGGAATCAAGACTTGATTCAAAGCCCATATTTTACACCCAAAGAAAGTAAGCTTTTTCATATTACAGGCGTTGGTGCAAATGCTAAAATTGATAAGGATTTTGCAGATATTCCAGCAGAAATGTATGCGGGTGGTCTTGTGGATATGCATCAAGAAGTAAATATTTCAGGTGTGGTTTATACGCCGGGTCAGCTTGAATTAGAGCAAAAAAACCAAAATGGTCACGCTGCGCTTCAATACATTAATGGGATTGTTATTACAGGTTATGGTGTATTTATGAAGAACGAGGCTGGTACTGGGTCGCGTACAGTTATTGCATACGATGATACTTCTATCGATAATTTACCAACGAATAATGACACGTTAAACCTAGGTAGAAAATACTGGCAAGAACTAAAGTAAACTAAAAGGTGATTGAGTAGCTTGAAGTGTGTTATTTTTGTTGCTGTTTTGGACTGTTTTTCGTGTCATCTGATGCGTGTTGGGTTATTTCCTGACGTATATAAGCAGCAACAGCCTGAACTTCATCGGTATTCAAAGTGATTTTTGCGAAATCATCCATTTCATCGTCAATAGCTTCTTGTACTATAATGGTGTCTAGTGTTGGTGTTGTTGAGGGGTCGTTAATTGCATCAACCAGTTTCTTCATACCTCTTAGATCATTGCGTCCTTGCGCGCTTAAAACATGACACCTTGCGCATTGGGCTTCCCAAATATCTTTTCCGCTAATAGTGGGATTGCTTTTTGTGTTTGAAGTGGGGTTTGCTTTCATTTTGATGATATTGGCATCTTTTTTTAGCGGAACCAAAGCTGGATTGTTGGTGTAATGCATTTTTCCTGATTCATCTTTCCATGTGTATATTTTCTCAGCATAGCTGAGGTTGGTGAAAGATAGGGTGCTAAATATAAATAAAGCACTTAGCTGGAGTAAAGTATTGTGTGTTTTTTTCATGGGTAACCTGCCTCTATTGAAAAATGAAGTCGTTATTTAAGCATAGTATAGACATTTGGTAAATGCATTGTAATTTTTTTGATGTGGCGGGTGTAGTTGTATAGATGAATTTTGAATAGAGGCTAATTAAAGGAGTAATTTAATTGCTAAGTGTTTGTTTTGGGTTAGAATGTACAAATGCAGGTTTCTCTTGGTTGAAGCCAGAAATGCATATTGTGTTGAGAAGGCACGATGATGCATCAAGCATTTGACTTTAGCGTTTCTTTTCACTACGTTAGCGTCATGAGTGTTAGTAACGCCTTAGCTGAGGGGTGCAAATGAAGCTTTTTTCGCGTAAAAAAGAGCCTGTAATGGGTATTGATATTAGTGCGTCAGCCATTAAGTTGATTGAATTGACGCATAGTAAAAAAGGCTATGAGCTTAAAGCAATAGCCAATGTGCCATTGCCCCGTGATGCTATTGTAGAAAACACGGTGATTGATTCGATTGCTGTATCCCAAGCTTTATTGGATGCCCTAGAGCAGGCACAAACAAGCACTAGAAATGTTGCCCTAGCTGTGTCAGGCAATGCTGTGATTATTAAAGTGATTCAAGTGCCAACGGCAACAGAATTTGAGCTTGAATCGCAAATTGAATTTGAAGCAGATCAGCATGTACCCTTTGATATTGAAGATGTATATCTTGATTTTCAAATTTTGGGTGAAACAGAAGAAGACCCTGAGCATATGGATGTTGTGCTGGTAGCTTGTAAGCGCGAAATTATTGATGATTATCAATTGGTGCTGAGTGAGGCTGGTCTGCAAACCACTTGCGTGGACTGCTCGGTGTTTGCGCTTGAAAATGCGGTGGAAGAAACAGGTGTGTTCACGCAAGACACTACAGCAGTTGATGCAGCAGAGGCTATGGACACTGAGGTCGATGAATCGGCGGCTTATGCATTGATTAATATTGGTGCAAATATTATTAACATTAATATTATGCGTGATGGGCAGATGGCATTTGTTCGTGATCAGTTTTACGGCGGGCAAAACTTAACCGAAGCTATTCAAAAAGCACATGCTATCAGTTTTAGTGCTGCAGAAAAAATGAAAAAAGAAAACTTTTCAGACATAGACCCTAATGTTATCGAAGAGTTTTTTAGCAACCTAAGCTCTGAAATTGGACGTTCTCTTGATTTTTATGGTGCAAACAATGCTGAATATCCAGTGCAAAAACTATTGCTTAGCGGGGGTTGTGCTTTGATACCTGATATTGATGTTGAGCTGGATCAAAGGCTGGGTATTGAGGCAAAGGTTCTCAATCCATTTGATAATATCACTGTGTCACCCAAAAAATTTGATGCGGAAGAAATCAAAGCCATGGGGCCTATGCTTATGGTGCCCGTGGGTTTGGCGATGCGAGGTTTTGATTCATGATTCGCATTAATCTTATACCGCATAGGGCAGAGTTTCGTAAGAAACAAATTATTGAATATATCACGGTGTTCGTATCATCCATATTGCTTGTTATTGGTATCATTATCGTGATTGATATTTGGTCAACACAGGAATTGACCGATTTGCAAGCTGAACAAGCTTTGTTAAAAACAAAAAATGCACAGCTTTCGAAAAAAATTGGTGAGTTGCGCAACTTGGACAGCTTGAGAAAAGATGTGGAAGGTAAATTGCAAATTGTTGATGAATTGCAGGCTGGTCGCTTCCGCTCGTTCAATACCTTGGTAGCGATTGCAAATGCTATTCCACAGAATATTTGGTTGGTTTCTTTAAAAGATAATGCTGGTTCCATATCGCTTACAGGCTTGGGCGAAAGTAGTAAAGCTGTGGCAAACTTTATGCGGGCATTGGAAGCATCTATTTATTTTGATGAAGTCAGTCTAACAGTTGATAAAGAAGCAAAAGCTGAAGGTGTTGAAGTTCGACAATTTGTACTGACCTTCCATCGTTTAACGCTTGCTGAAAGAGAAGCCATCACAAAGGCAAAAGGAGTAGCTAAATGAACTTAGATGCTTTGAATTTAGATGCGCTTCGTCCATTAATTCCATTGCCTATGGCAACAAAACTTGCTGGTTTGGCTGTGGTGCTCGTGTTGATTGCTGTGGGGTATTACACTGCTGTGTGGACACCATTACAGGAAGATATCGCTAATGAGAAGGTTCAAGTCGAACATCAGCGAGTCATGTTGCGTAAAAACCAAAGGCTAGCAAGCAATATCCCGAAAAAGAAAGAAGAGTATAAACAGTTGCAGAAGCAGCTAAAAGTGGCTTTGAATATGCTGCCGAAGAAGTCACAGATTCCAGACTTATTAGAAAGTGTGACTTGGGCAGGTAAAGATTCAGGCTTGAATTTTACAACATTTAAGCCATCTAAAGAAACAGTGAAAAGTATTTATGCTGAAGTGCCCGTATCGTTGGATGTAACAGGTTCGTTCAGACAGCTGTTAACCTTTTTGAAGCGCGTGGGTGAAATGCCTAGGATTGTGGATGTGAAGAATCTATCATTGGCAGTGGATAGTGCGAATAAGGGTGTTTTAAAGATTAAGGGGCAAGCGGTAACTTATCGATTTGTTCAAACACAAAAGAAAAAGCGCGGTAAGTAGTATGCTATTAGCGTTGGGCGCAAAAAAGTTATCAGGTTTGGTGAGGAGAGTGAGATGAAAAAGAATAATGGTTCTTATGCCTTGTGTGGCTGGTTGAAGGCCTGTTTTTTGGTTTCTATGCTGATGGTTACATCAGTTTCTTGGGCAGGAACCATAAACAATGTATCTCTGCTTGATTCAAAAGATGGTGATATGCTGATTATTGAGTCCGATGAGCCTTTAGAATACCAAATTTTCGATCTAAATGAGCCGCCAAGGTTGGTGATGACTTTTCCCAATGCTGATATTGCTGATAGTGTAGTTGCGATTAAAGGTTCGGGTTTGGGTGTAACCAATGTATTTCCTAAGAAAAATGAACTGGGTGTGCGTATAGAAATTGCGTTAAGTGAATCACTAAGTTATGAGGTGGATGAAAAACCTGAGTCATTGGTTATTCGCTTTCAGGCTGTGAAGACGAAACAAACTGTAGGGAATAAGCCAGTGGTCAAAAAACTTCAGGTTAAAGATAAAGGTGATTTGACGGAAGTTGTACTCAAAGGTGCCAATTTAGATGCGAGCCATAATTCATTCTTAACCAATAAAAACAGAACTTTAGTCGTTGATTTTTGGGGTGGAAAATCGAAGTTAAATAAGGAACGTTTTCAATTCTCAAGCCAGCGTGTTAAAGGTATAACGGTAGGTGAGGCAGAAGATAGGTTGCGCTTGGTCATTGACCTAAATCAAGTGGGACAAATGGAGCAGCAAATTGAAGCTTCTTCAGAGCAGTTTATTATACGTTTTGGACAAGTTGAACATGTTGAAACAGCTTCAGCAAAAGTAGAAAGTGTAGATTTTCAGCCTGATGGTCGTTTGGCTAGGGTAATGATTCGTACTAATGTGACGAATCCAATTGTTCTGGTAAGTGATGATAAAGATAAAACGATTATAGATATTAAAAATGCATCATTAAAGCAAGGGCAGGAACGCACACAAGATTTACGTGCATTTGCAGGCCCACTTTCGCAAATTGATACTTACCGCAAAGGAAAAAATGTGCGTATTGTGGTGCGTACACGAGAAACTGTGGAAACTACAAGTTTTCAGCAAGGAAATGTGTTTACATTAAACTTTGTGCCAGAAACGATAGCGGTTGCTACACGTGGTAAAGGCAAGGGTGACTCTGAGTTTACTTACAAAGGTGAGAAAGTAACTTTTGACTTCAAAGATATTGATATTCGAAATGCATTGAAATTGATTGCTGAAATGAGTGACTTAAACATTATTATGTCGGATGATGTAACAGGTACACTTACCATGCGATTGGTTGATGTACCTTGGGATCAGGCTCTTGAGCTTATTTTGTCAGCTCGTGGGCTTGGCAAAGAGCAATCGGGTAATGTGTTGAGGGTTGCACCTGTTGAAGTGTTGCGCTCGGAATATCAATCTAAGATTGAAGCAAGAAAAGGCTCATTACAGTTAGAGCCTTTATTGACTGAGTTTATTACACTAAGCTATACAAAAGTAGCTGATGTAAAAGCGATGCTGAAAGAGGCGGCAAAAGCAAGTAAAAAAGGCACAAAAAATAAAAATACTATGCCTGAGTCTGATAATTCAGGTTTGATGTCTAGCCGTGGTAGTATTTTGGTTGATGAACGTACGAATACCTTAATTATTAAAGATACTCAGTCAGCAATCAATAATGTTAAACGTTTAATTAAAGCAATTGATAAGCCAATTCAACAAGTCTTGATTGAGGCTAGAATTGTTGAGGCATCGGATAAGTTTACACATAGTATTGGTGTACGCTGGGGTGGTAGTGTAAATCGAAGTACAAACAAAAATTTCCCGGGTTCTGTTGCGATTGGTGCAACGGGTACAACAGCAACTAACTCAGATGCCATTATCAGTGGTGGGCAGACAGCGGCAACGGGTCGTGGGTTTTTGGTTGATTTGCCAGCATCGGTTAGTGGTGGTTCAATTGGTTTAAGTTTAGGTTCATTCAGTAATGCAATCAATTTGGACTTGGAGCTTTCCGCAGCACAAGCTGATGGTGATGCAAAAATTGTGTCGAATCCACGTATTGTGACTAGCAACTTAAAATCAGCGACAGTAACCCAAGGTTCTTTAGTGCCGATTGTAACGCCAGGTTCAGCGAACAGTCCAGCAACAACCACGCTGACTAAAGCAGCATTAACTTTAGATGTAACCCCACAAATTACAGCAGATGGTGGTGTGATATTAGATATTGTTGTTACCAAGGATTCACCGATTGTGTTTAATGGTGCAACAGGTATTGATTCTAAAGCGGTGACAACCAATGTGTATGTTAAAGATGGTGAAACCATTGTGATTGGTGGTGTTTATACACGTGATAAATCATTTAATAGCACGGGAGTACCTTATTTGTCTGAAATTCCAGTGTTAGGTTGGTTGTTCAAAAATGAAACTACGCGTGATGATAAAACAGAACTGTTAATCTTTATTACGCCAAAAGTAATGAAAGGTGCAGCAGGCAGTTAAGCTGGGTTTAAGTGAGGGATGTGATGAAAAGAATAAATAGCAAGATATGTGCGATGCTACTGGTTACTGCTGCTTTGTTAGCAGGTTGTGGTACAGCTAATAATGGTACAGCCACAGCTACTACAGCGGCATCTTCCGCGACAACAAGTAATACGGCACCTGGTGTGACAGCAATTGCATCAGGTACAGCGGGATCTATAGCACTGGGTATGGGTACTAAAATTAATGTGGTTAGCCCAACACAATATAGTTTGCCTATGTCCGTGCAGGTGGTTGATAGTAATGGAGCTGCAGTATCAGGTGCGGTGGTAACACTAACAACATGGCCAAAGTACTACAGGTTTGGTAAGTGGTTTGCGAAAGACCCTGCAACAGCACCGAATACAGATTGTTCACCATACTTCTTTTTGGTTGCTGGGTCATCACTCGTACCTAACGAAGATGTTAATAAAAACTTGGTATTAGATGCTGGAGAAAATGTAGCGCAAACCGCAACATCAATTACATCCATTGATGCATATGGAAACCCTGTATATGGTGCGGCTTTTGCAACACCTGCAAACGATGGTATTTTAACACCTTACAGTGCGTCAGCAGGTACATTTGTGCAAGATACAACATTACAACCAATTACGTCAGTTACTACAGATGCTTCAGGAACGGCTAACTTTAGCTTGCTATACCTTAAAGCTTATGCACCCTGGATTGTTGCAGAATTAAAAGCGACTACACCAGTGATAGGTACACAAACAACAGCGGTGCTAGAAACAAATTTAATATATGAAATTACAGAGGGAAGTTCTTGTGCCTTAAGGAATACTCTTGGTGGTTCACCGTTCAATGACCCTAGTTGGTAACGTATGGTCTTAGTTGGGCTGATGGGCTCAGGCAAATCGATTCTCGGGAAGCAGTTGGCTTCCCGTTTGTCGTTAGAACTTGTGGATTTGGATGACTTGATTGTTAGCCAAGCAGGCAAAACGATTCCTGAAATCTTTAAAGATGAAGGTGAAGAAGCTTTTCGCGCTTTGGAAAGCAAGTTGTTGGCAGAAGTTTTGGCACAGGATGATGAAAAAATCATTGCCACAGGTGGTGGAGCTATATTATCAGCAGAAAATAGGGCGATGATGAAACAAAGTGGGCGAGTAATTTGGTTAGATGCTAGCCCCACTGTATTGGCGGAGCGAATTGCTGGCGATGCAAACAGACCATTGCTTGATGGTGTTGACCCACTTTTTAAAATGATTTCTTTAGCTACACAACGCAACCCCTTATATGCTGAGGTAGCGGATTTGCGTGTGGATACAGAAAAGCTGTCGGATGAAGAAGCAGTAGCGAAAATTATAAATTTTCTGTCAGACTAGGGCGCATGACTAAACAAAGCCAAACTTACCACGTCGATTTGGGCGTACGTTCTTATGATATTCATATTCAAGCAGGTTGTTTACCAGATATTGGTGAGCAGATGTTATCTTTATTCGATAAACCCAGTCGCTGTTTGATTGTCAGTAATGATGTGGTTGCCCCATTATATTTAAAAACAGTGCAGTCATCACTAGAAGCTGCAGGTTGGCAGGTCTCATCGTTTATTCTTCCTGATGGCGAGCAATATAAAAATATAGAACAATGGTCAGCCATTATGGATAGCCTGATGCTTGGTAAATTATCTCGTAATGAGCCAATCATAGCCCTTGGTGGTGGTGTGGTCGGTGATATGACAGGGTTTGCCGCCTCATGTTATAGACGAGGTATTCCATTCATTCAAATCCCCACCACAGTGTTAGCACAGGTTGATTCTAGTGTGGGTGGTAAAACAGCGATTAATCACCCCCATGGTAAAAACATGATAGGTGCGTTTTACCAGCCCAAACTAGTGTGGATTGACCCTAATGTGCTGGTTACACTTGAAACAAGGCAGGTGCCTGCTGGTTTAGCTGAAGTGATTAAATATGGTTTGATACGTGATAAAGATTTTTTTGCGTGGTTGCAAGATAACATGCAAGCTTTACTTGATTTGGATGCAGATAAAATAAGCCAAGCTATTTTGCGCTCTTGTGCCCATAAAGCGGAAGTCGTGATGGCAGATGAAACAGAACAAGGGCAACGTGCTTTATTGAATCTTGGGCATACATTTGGTCATGCCATTGAATCCATGACACATTATACCACATATTTGCACGGAGAAGCAGTAGCTTTGGGTACAATTATGGCAGCGCGGTTATCCGAGCAGTTGGGTGTAGCAAGCTCTGGTCTTGAAGCGGCTGTGACAGATATTTTCATTGCAGCACAATTGCCTACGCAAATACCACAGTTTTCAGCAGAAGATTGGCTGGATGCTATGGGGCATGATAAAAAGAATGTGGGCAGTTTGATTCGTTATATTTTACTGCGTGATATTGGTGATGCCTATATTGCAGAGGATGTGACCGATGCCAATATTCGTCAGTTAATTGCCTCGTTTGCTTAGGTTTTAGTTTCCGTTCCAGCAAGCAAACGACTCATATTATCATGATGGCGTATGGTGACCGCACCACCGATAATAAGGCAAGCCATCAATGCAGCATCACTATCATGCATAAACCATGCGATAAGCGGTAAAGCAAACGCTGCGGCAATGGATGCAATGGATACATAACGGAAGACTTTAAAAACAATAAACCACACTGCAAAAGCCAAAGCTGCAGTGGTCGGCTCCCAAGGCAGCAATACACCAAACATGGTGGCAACACCTTTGCCGCCTTTGAATTTTAAGTACACAGGGAAGATATGCCCAAAAAATGCAGCAAGCGCAACAATTAACACCTGTGATTGATTAAACTCTAATTGTAAAGCCAGAGCAACTGGAATCACCCCTTTAAGTACATCGGCAATGAGCGTTAAAACACCAACTTTTTTACCGCCTGTTCGTAGTGCATTGGTCGCACCAGTGTTGCCACTGCCATGTTCTCTTGGGTCTTTACCCGTAAGCCAACGGGCAAATAAAATACCAAAAGGAATTGCTCCAACAAAATAGCTAGCAAGACTTAATATGAGTACACTCTGTGGCATATCCATTATGATTTACGGTAGTGCGTGCGTGCTTGGTCAAGCATATGCTGAATATGTTCTGCTTGTCCGCCGCTGGCAATGATGGGTAGTAAACTTTCAAACGATGAAGGTGAACCAAACATGCTAGGGAATGCTTCGCCTTGGGCAATATTATCATACTGCAATAATTTAAGTTGATCATTGGTAATGATTGGAACTGGGAGAAGTTTGGATATAGCGGCTAATAGCTTAGCAGCTATATGAGGCATGGATACCAAGGTGCGTTTGCGTCCTAATGCTTTCATCCACATATCAATCATCGTTTTAAGCGTGTAAATATCATTACCTGCTAGGGTATAAGTTTGTTGTTGAACTTTAGGGTTAGCAATACTTTGGACAAAAGCACGTGCTACATCTTCAACCCATACAGGTTGGAATTTTGTGTCACCTGCAATGATAGGTAAAATAGGACCAATCGCTGAGAAACTTTTAAAACGCATTAAAAAAGAATCGTGTTCACCATAAATAATGGAAGGGCGGAATATGCTCCAATTTAAATCGGATTGGCGTACCAACTCTTCAGCTTGGTGTTTTGTCTTACCATATTGTGTATGCGTTATAGCATCATCGCTTAACAAGGCACTCATGTGTAATAGTTGTGAAACACCTTCTGCTTTGCAGGTATCAATTACAAGCTTTGCGCCAGATGTATGTGCAGCTTCAAATGTATTTTTAGATGTTGGGAACAATAAACCGACAAGGTTAATGACGGTGTCACAACTTTGCATAGCTTGGGTTATACCTTTGCCCGTTGTAATGTCAGATTTGAGCACTTGTATGCCTTTCACCAGCATATCACGTGCGCGTTCGGGGTGACGTGATGTGACGGTGACTTGATGACCTGCATCGACAGCTTGTCGTGCTATTGCACGCCCGACAAATCCTGTGCCGCCAATAATACAAATGCGTTTTTCCATCATTTCCTCCAGAAAAGTATGCTTAAGAAGTGTAAAGCCTTCCAGTTAGACGGCGAAATATACACTGAACAGCTTGGTATTGCGATACAAACGAAATAAGGGCAAGTGCCATAAACAGGTTTATGTTTTATCTTGCGCCAATTCACCCTTTGTTTGGTGGCTGATATGATTGTTGGCATCTAAATATACAAGGTCTGGCGCAAAGTGTTTTGCTTTTTTCGCTTTGAGTGATGCGTAAGTACAAATAATAAGTGTGTCGCCCACCTTGGCTTTATGCGCTGCAGCTCCATTGATGCCAATGGTATAACTATTTTCGGGTGCGACGATGGCATATGTGCTAAAGCGTTCACCATTGCTGACATTGTATATGTGCAGTTGCTCAAAAGGTAAAATATTGGCTGCTTTCATTAGGTTAGCATCAATGGCACAAGAGCCCTCATAATCAAGCTCTGCATGGGTTACGGTGGCTCGATGTAGTTTGGATTTAAGCATGGTGACTTTCATTTTAGACATCCTTGGTGATGAGTGGCATATTATCAATGAGCCGTGTTGAGCCAATGGTAGCAGCAATAAACACACGGACAGGTATGGGGTCATCGGTATTAAAGCTGGTCATGGCTTGCAGATGTTGTTCATCATAAATACCAAAGTAATCGGGTTTAATGTTGTGTGTATCAAGTATATGTTGCCCTGCAGCAAGACAGTGTTGAATATTTCGATTGCTTTGCCATGTGTCCACCACAGCTTGCAAGGCTTGAGGAATGGCAAGGGCTATTTGTCGTTGTTCGGCTGTTAAATGTTGATTGCGGCTACTCAAGGCAAGCCCGTCTTGTTCGCGCACAGTTTCGCCAGCTATAATATCTATAGGCATATGTAAGTCAGCCACCATATGTCGAATAATACTTAATTGTTGGAAATCTTTTTCGCCAAAAATAGCCAAATCAGGGCGCACAATATTAAAAAGCATATTCACAACAGTAATCATACCATCAAAATGCCCTGGTCGATGTAAACCACATAAACTTTGGCTTAAGTTGTTCACGTGTAAGGCAACTTGCATTGGTGTGCTGCCATAGAGGTTTTCAGGGTGAAAAACAAAATCTACACCTTCATTTTGGCAGTGTTGAATATCAGCTTCAAAAGGTTGGGGGTAATGTTTCAAGTCGTTCTTGTCGTTGAATTGTAAAGGGTTTACATAAATGCTTACCACTACAATATCAGCCAAGCGTTTGGCTTTGCGAATCAGGCTTAAATGCCCTTCATGTAAACAGCCCATGGTAGGTACAAAGGCAATTTGCTCTTGCTGGTAATTTGCCAAGTGGTGCTGCAGTTCACTAATGGATGTGATAACTTTCATGATTGTTTGCGCACATCTGCAACCCAGTTTTGAATGGCGGCTATCGCATCTTGCCTTAAGTGAGCATAAGGTTGAACAAATGGTGGTGTGTGTTCGGATAAACCTAGTACATCATGCCATACCAAAACTTGTGCATCACATGCAGTGCCAGCACCAATGCCTACAGTGGGGATGTTGATATTGTGTGTAATTTTTGCTGCAAGTTGCTCAGGGATACATTCGAGCACCACAGCAATTGCACCAGCATCGGCTAAGGCTAAGGCATCATCATAAATATTTTGGGATTCTTCCTCGCTTTTGCCGCGTTGTTTGTAGTTACCAAATTGTTTAACTGACTGTGGTGTTAAACCCACATGACCAACAACAGCAATACCACGTTCGCTTAAAAAACGAACAGTATCAACCATGGCTTTGCCGCCTTCGAGTTTGATGGCATCACAACCTGTTGTTTGCAGAACGTGTACACTGGTTTCTAATGCTTGTTCTGGGGATTGTTGGTAAGAACCAAAAGGTAAGTCGCAGACGACCCATGCTTTTGTTCTGCCACGTACAACGGCGGCAGTGTGTAGTATCATATCATCAACAGTAACAGGAATAGTGCTGTCATAACCAAGATTAACCATGCCGAGAGAGTCACCAACAAGGATCACATCTACGCCTGCTTCTTCAGCTATGCGGGCTGAACCAGCATCATAGGCAGTCAACCAGACTTGTGGCTGCTGTGCATTTTTTGCAGCCAATAAAGTGGCTACAGTTGTTTTCTTTTTCATATGACCCCTTTCCGCTTCAGTCTCGTGTTTGCCAAGAAAGTGATTAACAAACATTGGAGTACCGTCTTCTGGAGAGTTTTCTTGCGCCCAAGCATAACATGCGGCGCGTATTTCACAAAAAGAGAGACTGCACTTGTTTAATTAAGTGATAAATATCGCAAGCTAAAACAAGATATTACGTTATATTGCGCCACGATTTTAAACAGGAGAGAAATATGCGTAAAATATTTATACTTATAAGTTTATTGGCTTTTTCGGGTGCTGCATCTGCACAAGACTGGTCAGGTAATACCGAATTGGGCTTTGTGCAAACTGGTGGTAATACGGATACAAGTTCATTAAACGTTAAAGGTAAAGCCATTAATGATGGTGATGATTGGCGTAGCACAGTTGAAGCAGGTGCATTACAATCCAAAGATACGGGAACAACAACATCTGAAAAGTATAATTTTTCTATTCAAGAAGACTGGAAAGGATTGAGTGCTGGTTATTTGTTTGTTCGCTTGGGTTATGAGCAAGATAAGTTTGGTGGGTATAATAGCCGTATCAGTGAAACAGTGGGTTATGGTTTTGATATTCTCAAATCAGATGACAAACAGTGGAACGCAGAAGTTGGTGCGGGTGCTAGGCAAACTGAAGATGTGGCAGGCGCAAAAGTATCGGATACTGTAGTGCGAGCTTCAACGGTGTTTAATTGGAAAATCAGTGAAGTTGCAACCTTTTCGCAAGAATTAAAAACGGAAGGTGGTAAAGAAGGTTATATTACCAACTCTATCACAGCACTCACCAACCAAGTGGCAGGAAACTTATCAAGTAAGGTTTCTTATGCTGTGCAAAACAACTCAAAAGCACCAGCGGGTAAAAAAGCATCAGACACCATATTTGCGGCATCTTTGGTGTTTTCTTACTAAGCTTTCTCTAAATGATGTAAGTGTGAAAGGGTGGCGTTTGCCGCCCTTTTTTATGATTATTAAGCACAGTTGCTTCCTCGCCCTTGTAAGGGTGAGATATAAACAGTATTTGTTTTAAGAAAACCCCTACATTGTGTGTATCGACAATAATGCGACTGTTGCATAAGCTTTCACAGGATTTAGGTAGGAAAGGTGTCAGCGCAACTGTTACCATCACTAGCCAAAATGTTACTTGTATCTGTCTTGCTTACCTCTGAAGAAGTATTAAAACCTTATGAATGTGATGGTTTATCGGTGTATCGTGGGCTTCCTCTTGCCCTTAGCATTACCAAATGCCATCGCTTACCATCCATTGACGCAAGGTCTCTGAAGATATGTAGATACCGTGATGTTCCGCCAGCTTTTCTGCCGCAAAGGCAGGAGCAAAATCATGATAGAACTCAAGAACTAATGATAAAGCACGAAACCTGTTCTCATCCCATATCTTGCGGTTACTTACCTTACCACGATTGCCGTGTATCAATGCTTTAGCACCATGAAGCCATATGCCCTGGCTAAACGTCGAACCTGGTGTACACCCAAACCCATTCGCTTTACTGCAACCTTTTGTTTGATATGGCCATCAATGTGCAGGCGTATAACTTCCATACGTGACTGTTCCTGTGCGCTCATTTGCAATAACTCCGCTTTCATAAATCCCACCCATTAGCCAAAACTAAAGCGGACTTTTTCATTTTGCGCTAACACCTGCACTTGCTTCCATCGCCATTATTATCATTTGTAGTTATGCTGTGGCGGCAAACCAAGAGAGGATTTCACAGTTGACTGCTTGGGTGGCTATATTGGTTATTATGGTAAATGCTTTGGGTTATGTTTTTGGTTATATGGTGGCGACACTTTTTCATTTTCAAACCAGCTACCAAATAACTTTGGTGATTGATATTGGTATGCAAAATGCAGGTTTAGGCGCAGCTTTAGCGCTAGCTCATTTTGAGCCGCAGGCGGCGTTGCCTGCAGTTTTATTTGCGGCTGTGTTAAGGCGAAAGAAAAGGGGTGTTGTTTTGCCTGTATGAGGAAGAGAACATGAAAAAGATTTATTTTCCATATATCGCAGTGGTGGTTGATTTAATCATTATGCCCATCATTATTTTGGGTAATACCATTGGTCATGATGGCGTAAGAGCTGTGCCATTATTGAGCTTGCTTGTGTTAAATGAGTTTGCCTTTTTTGCGTCTGTTGCAGGGCTTTATATTGGTATTCAGCAGGTTAGGGCTGTAGGTTTTACGCTAGTTTATGGTCTGGCAACCATGTTTTGTTTGGCATTTGCCGTGCAGTTTACAGTGTTGGGCATACAGCTGTGGCCCTAAGAAAATGTGATTTTCCTTATACTTATATGAGGGTGTATCACTTGTTTTTTTGTTTATAGTTTCAACATTAGAATTTGAGAAGAGGTAACAATATGACAACATCATTTCATCCACCTCAACGCACACTTATGGAACCAGGTCCATCGGATGTAAATCCGCGAATCTTAGAAGCGATGAGCCGCCCAACGATTGGGCATTTGGATCCATTGTTTGTGCAAATGATGGATGAAATGAAAGGTTTGCTTCAATACGCATTTCAAACCCAAAATGAGCTAACCATTCCTGTATCAGCACCCGGTTCTGCGGGCATGGAAACATGTTTTGTGAACCTTGTTGAAGCAGGTGATACGGTCATTGTTTGTCAAAACGGTGTGTTTGGTGGACGCATGAAAGAGAATGTAGAGCGCTGTGGTGCAACAGCCATCATGGTGGAAGATGAATGGGGCAAAGCTTGTGACCCTGCTAAGCTTGAAGCAGCACTTAAAGCGCATCCTGAAGCAACTACGGTTGCTTTTGTGCATGCAGAAACTTCAACGGGTGCAACGACCGATGTGAAAGCGATGTGCGACTTGGCGCACGCCCACGGCTGCCTTGCCATTGTTGATGCCGTGACTTCTTTGGGCGGTACAGAGCTTAGAGTGGATGATTGGGGTGTGGATGCCATTTATTCAGGCACACAAAAATGTTTATCTTGTACGCCAGGATTGTCACCTGTGTCGTTTAGTTCTGCTGCGATTGAACGCATTCAAAATCGTAAAACCAAAGTGCAAAGCTGGTTTTTAGACTTGAACCTTGTGATGGGCTATTGGGGTAAGGGTGCCAAACGTGCTTATCATCATACAGCCCCGATTAACGCGCTTTACGCTTTGCATGAGGCGTTAGTATTGCTGCAAGATGAGAGGCTTGAGAATGCGTGGGCAAGGCATCGTGAGCATCACAATGCACTTAAAGCTGGTTTGGAAGCTTTGGGTTTAACCTTTGTGGTGCCTGAAGCAGACCGTTTGCCACAATTGAATGCGGTATCGATTCCAGAGGGTGTGGATGATGCGCAAGTACGTGGCATGTTACTCAATGATTACAACCTAGAAATTGGTGCAGGTCTTGGTGTGATGGCAGGAAAAGTTTGGCGTATTGGTTTGATGGGTTATGCTTGCCGCAAAGATAATGTGCTCAAGTGTGTATCAGCTTTGAGCGAAGTGTTGGGTCGTGTTGGTGTGAATGTGGACGGTAAAAAAGCCATGAAAGCAACATTGGCTGCATATGGAGAATAAATGACAGGTTTACTAAAAACACCGCTCTTTGATGAGCATGTGAAATTGGGCGGTAAAATCGTACCGTTTGCGGGTTATGAGTTGCCCGTGCAATACAAAAACGGAGCGCTTAAGGAATATACTGCAGTTCGCGAAGGCGAAGCAGGTATTTTTGATATTACGCACATGGGTCAAGTGCGTGTGCAAGGCAAAGACGCACTAGATTTCTTGCAGTATGTGACCACCAATGATGTATCCAAGCTTGTGGATGGACAGGTGCAGTATTCAGCCTTACTCAATGAGCAGGGTACATTTATTGATGATATCACCACCTATAAAATGGATGATGAAAATTATTATTTATGCATCAACGCGGCGAATCGCCATAAAGATGTAGCGCACTTGCGCAAAGAAGCTGAAAATTTTGATGTGCAAATCCATGATGATTCCGATGATACCACACTATTGGCACTGCAAGGCGCAAAAGCGCAAAGCTTGTTGCAAGATTTAGTTGGATTTGATTTGGAAGATATTGGTTACTACAAATTTGCGCGAGGTCAGATTGGCAGCGCAGGTGGCATTGTTTCGCGCACGGGTTACACGGGTGAAGATGGTTTTGAGATTTATATCCCAAATAGTATTGCCGTAGAGGTGTGGCATGCGCTTGTTGAAAAAGGTGCAGTGCCGATTGGCTTAGCAGCGCGTGATATGCTGCGTACCGAAATGGGTTATGCGCTTTATGGGCATGAGATTTCAGATGGTGTGACGCCTGTGGAAGCCAAACTGATGTGGATTACCAAGTTGAATAAAGGTGATTTCATAGGTAAAGCAGCAGTTGAAGCGCGCAAAGCAGAAGGTGCGCAGAAAAAGTTAATTGCCTTGAAATTGGTGGGTCGTGGTATTCCGCGCGAGCATTACCCTGTGTTTGTCGATGGTGAGCTAAATGGTGAAATTACGTCAGGTATGCATTCGCCATTGGCGGGCGGGGGTGTTGCTCTGGCTTATGTCAAACCTGAACACATGACAGAAGGTCATTTAACTGTTGAAATACGCGGCAAACAAATTGAAGCGGAGCGCACCAAAACACCATTTGTTCGTTCCAATGTGAGGAAATAATATGTCAGTACCAACGGATTTGAGATTTACCAAAGAGCATGAGTGGGTGCGTATTGAAGGCGATACCGCTACTTTCGGTGTGACCGACCATGCCCAAGAAGCGCTTGGCGATATTGTATTTGTCGAGTTGCCAGAAGTCGGTCGCAGCGTTGATGCAGGCGAAGCTTATGGCGTGGTTGAATCCGTTAAAGCAGTATCGGATGTGTACGCGCCAGTGGCTGGTGAAGTGATTGAAGTCAATGAAGCATTAGAAGGTGAACCTGATTTGGTGAACTCGGATGCTTATGGCACAGGCTGGATCATTAAAGTCAAAATCAGTGAGAATAATGATTCTGCTGAGCTGATGAACCCTGACGAATACACTGAATTTCTAGACGATTAATTCACCACGAAGAACACGAAGATCACGAAGGTTTTTTCTTTTGTGTTCTTTTGTTTTTGTGGTTTGAGAGATAAACCATGCGATATTTACCCCATACCGATAGCGATAGACAGGCCATGCTGGATAGCATGGGTGTTAAGCAAATCATGGATTTGTTTGCGGATATTCCTGGCGAATTTCATACCAAACTAGGTAGCCTTGATTTGCCAGAAGCTTTATCCGAAGCAGGGATTGTAAAGAAGTTTACCAAAGCGGCTGAAAAGAATAGGCATGCAGGCAATACCCGCTGTTTCTTGGGTGGGGGCACTTATCATCATTTTGTGCCAGCCGTGGTGGATTATGTGGTTTCGCGCGGTGAGTTCTTAACCGCCTACACACCATACCAGCCTGAAATTGCTCAAGGTACACTGCAAGCCTTGTTTGAATATCAAACCATGATTGCGCGGCTGACGGGTATGGAAGTCTCCAACGCGTCCATGTATGAAGCGGCAACAGCCACGGCGGAAGCAGCACTCATGGCGCGGCGCGTGACCCGCAAAACACGCACCGTGATTGCGGGTTCTGTAAACCCTCGTTATCGCAGCGTGACAGAAAACTATTTATCACGCCTTGAAGGTGACTATATTGAAGTGCCTATGGGGCAACATGGCACGGATTTGAGCCAAGTAATTGTGGCTATGGATGAGCAAACAGCATGTGTAATTGTGCAATATCCTGATTTTTACGGTTCAGTGTATGATTTGGCATCTTTACGTGAAGCATGCGATGCCAACAAATGTTTGATGGTGGTGGCGTTCTCGGATGTGAGTGCTTTTGGCTTGATTGAGTCACCTGGTGCATATGGTGCTGACATTGCGGTGGGTTCTGGTCAGGCTTTGGGTATTCCTATGGCGTTTGGTGGCCCACATTTGGGTATATTTACATGCAAACAAAAATATGTGCGGCAAATGCCGGGGCGTGTGTGTGGTCTAACTACGGATGCAGATGGTAAGCGGGGTTTTGTGCTTACATTATCCACGCGTGAGCAGCATATTCGCCGTGAGAAAGCGACATCTAATATTTGTAGTAATCAAGGTTTGATGTGTACTGCAGCAGCCACATATATGACGTTGATGGGTGATGCAGGTTTAGAGACTATAGCCAATCATTCGGCAGCAGCCTTGGATTTATTGGTATCGAAATTGCCAAGCGGTGTGGTGGCAGCAGATGGCGTGCGTTACAATGAAACCGTACTCACCTTTGCAAGCCAGGAAAAACGCGATGCGTTTATAAACGAAGCGCGAAACAATGACATTTTTGCGGGCATTCCACTGGAAACCATTGAAAAAAGCGCGGAAGCCAAACATCTATTGGTGGCGACCACGGAAATGATTGAGGAAGACGATATCAACGACTATATCGCTGCGATGGAGGTGGCGTTATGAGTGATACAAAATACTCCGCGACCTCAGGCATTCAACAAGAAGAACGATTATTATTTGAACACGCCCATGAAGCGCCTGAATCCATCAGCCTTCCAGGTGTGCAGGGCAAAGCACCATCCAGTTTGGATGCATTTAAGCGTAAAACCGCTGCGAATATCCCAGGTTTATCTGAGCCAGAGACGGTGCGCCATTTTGTGCGTCTAAGCCAATGGAATCATGGCATTGAGACAGGTTTTTATCCCTTGGGTTCGTGTACCATGAAATATAACCCGCGTGTGAATGAGCAAGTTGCGCGTTTGCCGGGTTTAGCGCATGTGCATCCTGATCAACCTGAAGATTCAGTGCAGGGTATCTTGGGTTTATTGTATGAATTGCAAGGTTGGTTAACTGAAATCTCAGGCTTTACAGATATCACCTTACAACCTGCGGCAGGTGCGCATGGTGAATTGACGGGTTTGATGATGATTCGCAAATGTTTGGATGCACGCGGTGAACAAGCCCGTAAAAAAGTGCTTGTACCTGATTCAGCGCACGGCACCAATCCTGCATCGGCGGCTTTATGCGGCATGTACACGGTTGAAATCAAATCAGGTGCGGATGGGCGCATTGATTTGGATGAATTGAAAAAACATTTGGATGATGATGTTGCAGCCCTGATGATGACCAATCCGAACACAGCAGGCACATTTGAATCGGACATCAAAGAAATCTGCCAGCTTGTGCATGATGCTGGCGGTTTGGTGTATGGCGATGGTGCAAATTTAAACGCATTGGTTGGCGTGGCTAGGCCTGGTGATATGGGCTTGGATTGTTTGCATATCAATGTACACAAAACATTTTCAACACCGCATGGTGGGGGCGGCCCTGGTGCTGGCCCTGTGGCTGTGAATGATACGCTTAAACCATTCTTACCTGTGCCTCGCATTGAAAAAGATGGTGATGTGTTCAAGGTTATTACAGAAGATGAGCAGTCCATTGGCTCTGTGCTTAGCACCTTGGGGCAAACAGGCGTATATATGCGCGCCAATGCATATATTTCAGCATTTGGGCATAATCATATTCATAAAATCGCGCAAGATGCGGTGCTCAATGCCAACTATGTGTTAAGCCGACTTAAAGATGTGTATCACGTACCGTTTGAGGGTTTGTGTAAACATGAATGTTTGCTTACCGATGAATGGCAAAATAAACATGGTGTGAAAACCTTGGATATTGCAAAACGACTCATTGATTTGGGTTTCCACCCCATGACGGTGTATTTCCCACTGATTGTACATGGTGCGATGTTGATTGAACCGACCGAAACTGAATCCAAAGAAACCTTGGATTCATTCTGTGATGCTATGCTTGAGATTGCAGCGCAATGTGAAGCGGGGGATACGCAGGCATTGCATGATGCACCAGTGAAACCCATCCGTAGGCGTTTGGATGAAACCCAAGCGGCACGCAAACCAGTATTGGTTTGGCAAGACTAATTTGAAACAGTTTCAAAAGGTATTAAGTTTATTAACTACGATTGTCTTAGTAGTTTATGGGCTATTTCTTTTGAATCATGTTTTTTATTCACTTTGGTCATCTACTACGGGGATTTCTCCAAATCAATATGAGGCGTTGTGGTATCAAGAAGCACTAGGTAGCTTCACATATGCTGTACTAGCTTTCTTTTTAGCATTTTTAACACGGGTTAAATGGGAACTTATCAAATCTAATAGGTATATTCATGTATCTATTTTGATTGTTATGCTGTTTTTGGCATTTCCTCATGTGAGAGAATACATGCTAATTGATAGCTGTTTAGATAGCGGTGGAACTTGGTCTTATAAGTATTTCCAGTGTTCGATGGAATGAAGTGTTTTGTTCATTTTTGCGCAGCCAAAAACGAACCAAAAACCTGCCCCTAAATAGCTGCGTATTTCCTCACCAACAAACAAAAACGGGCGCAGAATTAAAACATTCTGCTTTATCCCTTCTTTTGTTTGTGCTTCGGCGCAGCTATAGCAGGGGGGGTAGTGTCATTTCGAGCTTGTCGAGAAATCTATAAGATGCCTCCACGCTGGTCGGCATGACAAGTTAAATAAACTCTGCGGAACTCTGCGGTGAAAAAATTAAACCCAACCTTTCAGAAGTGACAAGCTGAATCGAAAGCGTAAGCTTCGCGACAACTTATTATATATGAAGGTTCTCTATCCATGGCAAAATCAGATAAATCAACAAAAGCATCAGGCATGAACGCGCAAGAGCGCAAATCTGTCAGCGCATTATCCAGTATCTTTGCGCTGCGCATGATGGGTTTATTTTTAATTCTCCCAGTATTCTCAACTTATGCGCACGGTCTTAAAGGTGCGTTAGAGCATCCCGAGTTGGTGGGGATTGCACTTGGTGCGTATGGCTTAACCCAAGCGCTGTTCCAAATTCCATTTGGTATGATGTCGGACAAGTTTGGGCGTAAACCTGTGATTGCAGTAGGCATGATTATCTTTGCTATTGGTAGTGTGATGGCGGGTATGGCCGATGATATTATGGGTGTGTTGATTGGGCGTATTATTCAAGGCTCGGGTGCTGTGGCAGCAGCCGTGATTGCATTAACTGCCGATTTAACCCGAGAAGAACATCGCACCAAAGCCATGGCGAGCATTGGTATTACGATTGGTATGTCATTTGCCGTGTCTATGGCGATTGCGCCGATTCTAAATGAGTGGGTGGGTGTATCGGGTATCTTTATGCTGACTGCAGCTTTTTCTATACTATCTATATTAGTATTGTATTTGATTGTACCAGAGCCAGAAAATACAGGGCATCATTCAGACAGTGAAGTGACCACGGGCATGTTTAAACATGTGCTCAAGCATGGCGCATTGCTGCGTTTAGATGTGGGTGTATTTGTGTTGCATATGTCGCTAACAGCATTATTCGTGGTGTTGCCACTGGTGCTCATCAATCAAAATTTATTGCCGCAAGCAGAGCAATGGAAATTGTATTTACCCGTGATGTTGCTGGCATTTGTGCTGATGGTTCCTTTGATTATCGTAGCAGAAGCCAAGCGCAAAATGAAAAAGATATTCTTGTTATCCATTGCCATGCTGATGATTGCATGCGTGATGTTTGCCAGCCTGCATGATTCGCTTTGGGGCATTGTTGCGGCATTGCTGATATTTTTTACAGGGTTTAACACTTTGGAAGCAAGCATGCCTTCATTGGTTTCTAAATATGCGCCTGCAGGGGCTAAAGGTACAGCCGTGGGTGTGTTTAATACCAGCCAGTTCTTTGGTGCGTTTATTGGAGGGGTGCTGGGTGGCTTCTTGTATGACCCACTCATGCATAACTATGCTGATGTATTTTTCACTGTGGCAGGTATGCTTGGTGTGTGGTGGTTGATTGCGGCTTTTATGCCAGAGCCACCGTATTTGGCAACGCTTACACTGAAAGTATCAGCCAAGGATGAACAGGATGCCTCACGCATTGAACAAACGCTTCTCGCCTTAGATGGTGTGGCTGAAGTGAATGTTATCATTGAAGAGGGTGCGGCATATTGTAAAATCGATAAAAAGCTCGTTGATGAAGATGAGCTTGTAACTAAGGCAGCAACGCTTATATAACTGGCAAGCCTTTTGCTTTGTCTCTCTAATAAAGGCGTAATTTGGAGAGGCAAGCATGAAAAGTTTATTTGAATCAATGTTGTGGAACTCACGGTATATCGTGATGTTAGCCGTGGTGTCATCAATCGTAGGTATGCTGCTATTGTTTTTGTTGTCTGCTGCAGATATGGGGCATTTAGCCATTGATTATATCGAGATGACATTCTTTGGTAAAGATTACCCTGATTTTCATACAAGAGCAGTTAGTCATATTATTACAGCGGTTGATGATTTCTTACTGGCTACGGTGCTGTTGATTTTTGCACTTGGTCTTTATGAATTGTTTATTGATAAGATAGAGATTGCACACGGAGATAAGTCTTCAAGTAATATCTTGGTGATTAATACACTTGATGATTTAAAAGATCGTTTGGGCAAAGTTATTCTGATGATTCTGATTGTAGCCTTCTTTAAAAACGTGCTGCATGTGACTTTTGATGACCCTTTAAACATATTATATATGGGTGCAGGTATTTTGATGGTTTCGTTGGCGAGTTATTTTAGCCATAAGTCAAGTGCAAAACATTAAACTTCATGAACAAAGAGTTTAAACATATCTTATTGAAGAAGGTGCTAGATGCATTGTTGCTGATAGTTACCTTGGTTGCAGTGGGTGCACCGTTTTGGAAGGCTGCACCTGATTGGTTGGGTGTGGGCATACTTTTCTTGTTTGTTTTTCTTTTCTTTTTGCGTTGGTTTGTTTCTGATGATAAACATGGTTATTTAAGAGCGAACTGGCTAGACCTAGTGTTGGTTGTATTACTGTCTTCTCCATTTTTACGTTTACTGGTGGCATTTAAAGTTGCTGGTTTAGGTCCTGTATTACGTTTGAGCGCAGTATTTCGTAAGAATAGGCATAAACTTTTGCACTTGTTGGTGTTGTCGGGAGAAAGCTTGCCTGCAGCTTTAGCACTTGTATTTGGCGTGGTATTTTTGTTCGGTGCTGGTATGTTTCTTTTGGAGCAAGATATAAACCCTGCTTTTTCAACGGTGAGTGATGGTTTATGGTGGGCTTTTGTTACCCTTACAACCGTGGGTTATGGCGACATTGTGCCTATTACACCTCCTGGTAGAATATTGGCAGTGATGACTATGCTTTTTGGTATTACGCTATATTCATTGATGATTGCAAATTTAACCTATTTTGTAGAACAAATAAGCTTAGATGATGTCAAGAAAGGCAGTGAAAATAACAGGCTAAGAAAAAAGTTGACAGCCGATGTGCTCGCCCCTAAGGTTCGCCGCCCTCGGAAGCTGCGTCTTAAAAAAGCAAAGATGTAAGTAGAGGAAAGTTTTAAGAGGTAACGATGCCAACTATCAATCAATTGATTCGCAAGTCTCGTAAAGATAAGCGAAAAATTAACAAAGTTCCTGCATTACAAGCATGCCCACAACGTCGTGGTGTTTGTACGCGTGTTTATACAACAACACCTAAGAAGCCTAACTCGGCTTTGCGTAAGGTGGCTCGTGTTCGTTTGACCAATGGTCATGAAGTAACAGCATATATTCCAGGTGAAGGTCACCGTTTGCAAGAGCATAGTGTTGTATTAATTCGTGGTGGACGTGTAAAAGATTTACCAGGTGTTCGTTATCATGTATTGCGTGGTGTGTTGGATACTACGGGTGTTGAAGGCCGTAAGCAGGCTCGCTCGAAGTACGGCGCCAAGCGTCCGAAGTAAGAGAGGAATTAAGAAATGCCACGTAAAGGTCCCGTCACACGTCGTCCGTTAACTCCGGATGCAAAATTTGGTGATACAACTGTTTCAACTGTCGTGAATGCGATCATGTTGGATGGTAAAAAAGCAAAAGCTGAGGCTATTGTTTACGGTGCAATGGAAATTGCAGCAGCCAAAACAGGCGAAAAAGAATTGGATATGATTCATAAAGCGTTGGATGCTATTCGTCCGTTGGTTGAGGTTAAATCCCGCCGTGTTGGTGGTGCAACGTATCAAGTGCCAATTGAGGTATCTGATCGCCGCCAGCAATCATTGGCTGTGCGTTGGTTGATTGAATATTCACGTAAGCGCTCTGAGCAAACTATGGCGGAACGCCTAGGTAATGAGATGGTTGACGCAATTAATGAGCGTGGCGGAGCATACAAGAAGCGTGATGAAACGCATCGCATGGCTGAGGCGAACAAAGCGTTCTCTCATTTCCGCTGGTAAGTATTTGGTTTTATCGCTGGTCGCTTGCGTAAAGTGGCGTAGATTGAAAATTAAAAGATTTATATTGTTCTAAACAGTTTAGGTTAGAAGAGGAGTAGTATCGTGGCAAGACAGACACCACTAGAGCGTGTGCGTAATATTGGTATTATGGCGCATATTGATGCGGGTAAAACTACCATCACAGAGCGTATCCTTTTCTATACTGGCGTTTCGCATAAAATCGGTGAAGTTCACGATGGTGCGGCAACAATGGACTGGATGGAACAAGAACAAGAGCGTGGTATTACTATCACATCTGCAGCTACAACCTGTAGCTGGAATAATCACCATATTAATATTATCGACACACCTGGGCACGTGGACTTTACAATCGAAGTAGAGCGTTCTTTGCGTGTGCTTGATGGTGCTGTTGGTGTTTTTTGTGCAGTGGGTGGTGTTCAGCCACAATCTGAAACAGTTTGGCGTCAAGCGGATCGTTATAGTGTTCCACGTATTGCATTTGTAAATAAAATGGATCGTACTGGTGCTGAGTTCTTCCGTGTTGTGGATGAGATCACTAATCAACTGGGTCATAACGCTGTGCCATTGAATGTACCGATTGGTGCTGAAGATGCTTTTAAAGGTGTGATTGATTTGGTAAGCATGAAAGCTTATGTGTGGAATGATGAGGCCATGGGCTCTGATTATTCCATCGAAGATATTCCTGCCGAATTGCAAGATCAAGCTGATGAATACCGTGAAATTCTTATGGATGCGGTATCCATGGTAGATGAAGATTTGATGGAAAAGCATCTGGAAGGTGAAGATATCCCAGAAGATCAGCTTAAAGCTGCTATTCGTAAAGCAGTTTTGGATATTTCAATTATCCCAGTATTGTGTGGTACAGCATTCAAAAACAAGGGTGTACAAACTTTGTTGGATGCAGTAACTGATTATATGCCTGCGCCAGTTGATGTTCCTGCAATTAAAGGTGTTAAAGTGGATTCGGACGAAGAAGATGAGCGCGTGTCTTCGGATGATGTTCCATTCTCTTCATTGGCATTTAAAGTGATGACCGACCCATTCGTGGGTGTGTTGACTTTCTTCCGTGTCTATTCAGGTGTATTGGAATCAGGCTCTTATGTTTTGAACTCTGTGAAAAACAAACGTGAGCGTGTGGGTCGTATTTTGCAAATGCATGCCAATGACCGTAAAGAGATTAAAGAAGTGCGTGCGGGTGATATTGCCGCAGCCGTTGGTCTTAAGGTGACCACTACAGGTGATACGCTTTGTGACATGGATAATCCAATTGTGCTTGAGCGTATGGAATTCCCTGAACCAGTAATTTCTGTGGCAATTGAGCCTAAGACTAAAGCTGACCAAGAAAAAATGGGCGTTGCACTGGGTAAACTTGCTGCAGAAGATCCATCTTTCCGAGTAAAAACAGATGAAGAAACAGGTCAAACCATTATTTCAGGTATGGGTGAGCTGCATTTAGAGATTCTGGTTGATCGCTTAAAACGTGAATTTAAGGTGGATGCAAATATTGGTAAGCCTCAGGTGGCGTATCGTGAAACCATTCGTGGTTCTGGTAAGTTTGAAGGTAAGTTTGTTCGTCAGTCTGGTGGTCGTGGTCAATTCGGTCATGTTTGGTTAGAAATTGAACCCTTGGAAGCTGGTGGCGGATTTGAGTTTGAAGATAAGATTACTGGTGGTGTGGTTCCGCGTGAATATATCCCAGCAGTAGGCAAAGGCTGTGAAGAAGCGATGCAAAATGGTGTCTTGGCAGGTTATCCTATGGTGGATATCAAGGTTGCGCTTGTTGATGGCTCTTATCATGATGTGGACTCGAATGAAATGGCATTTAAAGTCGCTGCATCTATGGGCTTCCGTAAAGGTTGTGAGCAATGTCAGCCAGTTATTCTTGAGCCGATTATGAAAGTTGAAGTGGTAACACCTGAAGATTACATGGGTGATATCGTTGGCGATTTGAATCGTCGTCGTGGTAAAATTCAAGGTATGAATGACCGTGGTATTGCTAAGGTTGTTGATGCTGAGGTTCCATTGTCGGAAATGTTTGGTTATTCAACAAACTTGCGTTCTATGTCGCAAGGTCGTGCAACATATACCATGCAGTTTGTACATTATGAAGAAGTACCACGTAACATTACTGAAGAAATTATTGCAAGCGTAAAAGGTTAGGAGAAAGTAAATGTCTAAGGAAAAGTTTGAACGTAATAAGCCGCATGTGAACATTGGTACGATTGGTCACGTGGATCACGGCAAAACCACATTAACAGCAGCAATCACCAAAGTATTGGCTGAAGCTGGTGGTGCAGAGTTTAAAGATTACGGCGATATTGATGGTGCTCCAGAAGAGCGTGAGCGTGGTATTACCATTTCAACTGCACACGTTGAATATGAAACGGCAACACGTCACTATGCACACGTTGACTGCCCAGGGCATGCTGACTATGTGAAAAACATGATTACAGGTGCTGCACAAATGGATGGTGGTATCTTGGTTGTGTCGGCTGCAGATGGTCCAATGCCACAAACGCGTGAACACGTATTGCTTGCTCGCCAAGTAAATGTACCTCACTTGGTTGTTTTCTTGAACAAAGCAGACATGGTTGATGATGAAGAGCTGCTTGAATTGGTAGAAATGGAAGTTCGTGAACTTTTGGACTCTTACGACTTCCCAGGTGATGATATTCCAGTGATTACTGGTTCTGCACTTAAAGCATTGGAAGGTGATACTTCTGAAATTGGTTCACAAGCTATCATGAAATTGATGGATGCTGTGGATTCTTATATTCCAACACCAACACGTGATGTTGATAAGCCATTCTTGATGCCAATCGAAGATGTGTTTTCTATCTCTGGTCGTGGTACAGTTGTAACAGGTCGTATTGAGTCTGGTGTTCTTAACGTTGGTGATGATATTGAAATTGTTGGTATTCGTCCAACGACTGCAACCACTTGTACTGGTGTTGAAATGTTCCGTAAGCTTCTCGATCGTGGTGAAGCTGGTGATAACGTAGGCGCATTGCTTCGTGGTACAAAACGTGAAGATGTTGAGCGTGGTCAAGTATTGGCTAAGCCAGGTTCAATCACACCACATACTGAGTTCAAAGCTGAAGCATATATTTTGAACAAAGATGAAGGTGGTCGTCATACGCCATTCTTCGACGGTTACCGTCCACAGTTTTACTTCCGTACAACTGACGTGACTGGTTCTGTTAAGCTACCTGAAGGCACTGAAATGGTCATGCCTGGCGATAATGTCGCTATGGACGTAACATTGATTACACCAATCGCAATGGATAAAGAGCTTCGTTTCGCTATCCGCGAAGGTGGACGCACAGTTGGCGCTGGCGTTGTAACTGATATTAACAAGTAATTCGAGAGTATACATGTCAACTCAAACTATTCGTATTCGCTTGAAAGCTTTTGATCATAGAATTTTAGACAAAAGTGCTCAAGACATTGTAGAAACAGCAAAACGTACTGGAGCAACAGTTCGGGGTCCTATTCCGATTCCAACTAAAATCCGTAAGTTCTGCGTGATTCGTTCACCGCATAAATATAAAGATTCGCGTGAACAATTTGAAATTCGGACGCATAAGCGTCTATTAGACATCGATAAACCAACACCACAAACTGTGGATGCGTTGATGAAGCTAGATCTTCCGTCTGGCGTCGATGTTGAAATTAAACTTTAAGGGGCGTTGTCATGAGTACAGGTTTAATTGCCCGTAAAGCGGGTATGACACAGGTTTTCGCTGAAGATGGTTCAGTTGTTCCTGTAACTGTTCTTAATGTTGAACCGTGCAAGGTGATTTCTTTGCGCACATCAGCAAAAGATGGTTACAACGCTGTTCAAGTAGGTTTCGGTAAAGCTAAAAAAGTAGTTTCTCGTGCTGTGCAAGGTCACTATGCCCGTCAAGGTCAAGAAGCTATGGGTGGCTTGATGGAATTTAGAACAGATGCAGAGCCTGAATTAGAGTTGGGTCAAGATTTGACAGCAACCCTATTTGAAGCAGGGCAAAAGCTGGATATTTCAGGTACATCAAAAGGTCGTGGTTTCGCAGGTGTAATGAAGCGTTATAACTTCGGCGGTGGTCGTGCATCACATGGTGCTGAAAAAGTACATAGGCAAATGGGCTCTACGGGTCAGTGCCAATGGCCTGGTCGTGTATTTCCTGGTAAGAAAATGCCTGGTCACTATGGTGATAAGCGCATTACGACGCAAAATATTGAAATTGTTCGCATTGATGAAGAACAAAATCGTATTCTAGTGAAAGGTGCTGTACCTGGTGCTAAGAACGGTTTACTTGAGCTTCGTCCTGCGGTGAAGGGAGCATAAGGTGACAACAGTTAAGATTGTTGATCAAAATAATAAAGAAGTCGGCTCTCGTGATTTGAATGCGAACGTTTTCGGCTTAGAAGCAGATAATGGTTTGGTTCATCGCGTGTATAATGCTTTGGCTAGAGCGCAACGTGCCGGTACACATAGCACAAAAACGGTTGCTGATGTTTCTGGTGGCGGTAAAAAACCATTTAAGCAAAAAGGTACTGGTCGTGCGCGTCAAGGTACAACGCGTGCAGCGCAAATGCGCCACGGTGGTACAGCTCACGGTCCACAGCCCCATGATTATAACACACGTATTAACAAGAAAGAGCGCCGTTTAGCAACTGCTTTGGTTTTGTCTGATGCTTTGCGTGAGGGTCGTTTGATTGTAGTGAATAAGCTTGAGTTGAAAGAAACCAAAACAAAAGCATTCATCAAAGTTCGTGATGCATTAAAAGTTGAATCAGGTTTGTTTGTATTGGCTGAAAATAATCATGAAGTTGAGCTTTCAGGTCGCAATGTTCCTTTAAGTAAGGTTGTGCTAGATGGTCAAATGAATTTACATGATATGCTGAAATTTGATCACTTGGTTGTGACTGAAGAAGCATTGTCAAACCTAGAAAAACGCTTGGGAGGTGAAGGATGAGTGCAAAATATCATCACTTTAATACGCTCCGTAAGCCTGTAATTACTGAAAAAAGCTACAAAGCTACTGGTGATGCGAATCAATATACATTTCGCGTAGCACCAGATGCAACAAAGCTTCAAGTAAAAGCAGCAGTTGAGGCTATTTTTGAAGTAAAAGTTGAAAAGGTTCAGGTTGTGAACTTGCCTAGCAAGGAAAAACGCCGTGGCATGCACACAGGAACCCGTTCTGGTTATCGTAAAGCTATCGTGCGTTTGGTTGAAGGCCAGTCGCTAGAAGTAGCGGAAGAGGCATAAGACATGGCAATTAAAGTTTGGAAACCAATGACCAATGGTGTTCGTGGACGCGTTGCGATTGTAAACCCTGATTTGTACAAAGGTGCTCCAGAAGCACGTTTGACAGAAGGTCTTACAAAATCTGGCGGTCGTAACAACAATGGTCGTATCACTTCTCGCCACCGTGGTGGCGGTCATAAGCGTCTTTATCGCTTGGTTGATTTTAAACGTGACAATCAAGGAATTGAAGGTAAGGTTGCGCGCCTTGAATATGACCCGAATCGCACAGCGCACATTGCATTGGTTGTTTTTTCAAATGGTGACAAGCGTTATATTTTAGCTCCGCAAGGGCTACGTGCTGGTGACAAAGTTGTTTCAGGTCCCGAAGCAGAGATTCGTCCAGGTAATGCGTTGCCATTAGGTAATATTCGTGTGGGTACTATGCTACACAACGTTGAAATGAAGCCAGGTAAGGGCGGTCAAATGGCACGTACTGCAGGCGCATCTGTTCAGCTTATGGGTAAAGAAAATGGTAAAGCTATTTTGAAATTACCATCTGGTGAGTTTCGTAAAGTTGATTTGCGTTGTATGGCAAGTGTTGGTGTGATTGGTAATGCTGATCATTCAAACCAAAAGATTGGTAAAGCTGGTCGTTCACGTTGGTTAGGTAAGCGTCCACATGTTCGTGGTGTAGCAATGAACCCAGTTGACCATCCACATGGTGGTGGTGAAGGGCGTACATCAGGTGGTCGTCACCCAGTAACACCTTGGGGTGTTCCAACCAAGGGTCGTAAGACTCGTAAAAAGAATAAGACTTCGAATCGTGATATTGTTCGTCGTCGTAATCAGAAGTGAGGTAGCACATGGCGCGTTCATTAAAGAAAGGTCCATACATTGAAGCTTCTCTTGAAAAGAAGGTTTTGGCTGCTGTAGAGAATGGAAAAAAAGGTGTGATCAAAACTTGGTCACGTCGTTCTACAATTTCACCTGATTTTGTAGGTTTGAATTTTGCTGTTCATAACGGTAACAAGTTTATCCCT
This sequence comes from Ghiorsea sp., assembly GCA_027080505.1. Taxonomy (GTDB): domain Bacteria; phylum Pseudomonadota; class Zetaproteobacteria; order Mariprofundales; family Mariprofundaceae; genus Ghiorsea. The sequence goes on along the minus strand of JALWRX010000112.1, from coordinate 58,500 downwards.
GTTTTTGTTTCTGAGAACATGGTGGGTCACAAGTTGGGCGAGTTTTCTCCAACGCGTACTTATTATGGTCACGGTGCAGACAAAAAAGCACGGAAGAGGTAAGTAGTTATGTCTGTAGAAGTACGTGCGGTGCATAAAAATGCACATATTAGCGCACAAAAAGTTCGCACAGTAGCCAATGCTGTTCGTGGGTTGCCTGTAGATCGTGCGCTTGCCGCATTGTCATTGTCGCCTAAGAAAGCAGCGCGTGTGATTGAGAAGGTTGTGAAGTCTGCGGTTGCTAATGCTGAGCAAAACAATGGTTTGGATGTGGATAATTTGTTGATTTCAACAATTACAGTCGACCAAGGTGAAGTTTTGAAGCGTTACCGTCCAAAAGGTATGGGTCGTATGCGCCAGCGTTTTCATCGTCATAGTCATGTAACAGTGGCTGTGAGCGAACGTAGTTAAGGGAGTTCTGGAATGGGACAAAAAGTCAATCCAATTGGTTTCCGAGTTGGTATTACCCGTGGTTGGGAATCAGTTTGGTACGCAGCAGATAAAGATTTTGGTTCGCTTCTTCGTGAAGACATCAAAATGCGTAGATATATCAAGGCTAGAATGAAACATGCGGGTGTATCTCGTATTGTGATTGAAAGACCTGCTGGTAAAGTGAAAGTAACTGTGCATACTGCGCGCCCCGGCGTAATCATTGGTCGTAAAGGTGCTGAGATTGAAGCCTTACGCGCTGAGTTGTTGCGTCAGTTTGGGCAAGAAGTACAAGTTTATATTGTTGAGATTAAACGCCCAGAAGCAGAGGCACAATTGGTTGCGGAAAATATTGCTTTCCAATTGGAACGTCGTGTTGCTTTTCGTCGTGCGATGAAGCGTGCGGTGCAAGGTGCTATGCGCATGGGTGCAAAAGGTGTTCGTATCAATTGTTCAGGTCGCTTAGGCGGTGCTGATATTGCTCGCATGGAATGGTATAGGGAAGGTCGTGTGCCTTTGCATACATTGCGTGCTGACATCGATTATGGTGTCGCTGAAGCCAAGACTACCTATGGTATTATTGGCGTTAAGGTTTGGGTATTTAACGGCGAGAAGCTTGGCGCAAGCGAAGCTGCGAACGCATAACGGAGATTATGAGTTATGTTACAACCAAAGAAAGTTCGGTGGCGTAAGCACCATAAAGAGCTTCAACGCATTCGTGGTAAAGCTACGCGTGGTGTTGATTTTAACTTCGGTAATTTCGGAATTAAAGCAATGGAGCCAGGTCGTATTACTGCGCGCCAAATTGAAGCAGCTCGTATTACGATGACACGTCATATTAAACGTCAGGGTCGCGTGTGGATTCGCATGTTTCCTGATTTACCTGTATCTAAGAAGCCTGCTGAAGTTCGTATGGGTAAAGGTAAGGGTTCTCCAGAGTATTGGGTTGCAGCAGTGCGTGCAGGTCGTATGCTTTTTGAAATGGACGGTGTTGATGAAACATTGGCTAGGGAGGCTCTTGAGCGTGCAGCTTCTAAGCTTCCTATTCGTACTAAGATTGTTGTGCGTGGAGTTGGGCGATGAAAGCAAAAGAGTTGCGTGAATTGAGTGACGCAGAGTTGAAAGAAAAAATGGATGAATTGGCTGCTGAAGGTATGAAGCTTAGGTTCCAAAAGGCTACTATGCAGTTGAATGCAACAAGCAAAATTACATCGAATCGCCGTGAGATAGCGCGTATTCAGACAATTTTGGCTGAGCGTCGCTAAGAGGGTTATAGAGATGAGTGAAGTAAGTAGTAATAAACGCACCCTAGAGGGTGTTGTTGTCAGCAATAAAGGTGATAAAACTATTGTTGTTGAAGTTGAGCGTCGCTTTTTGCATGCGCGTTACCGTAAAACAGTGAGTGCGCATAAAAAGTATATGGCTCATGATGCAGAGAATACTTGTAACATTGGTGATACAGTTCGCATTTCCGAATGCCGCCCATTGTCACGTCGTAAGACTTGGATGATGGATGCTGTTATTACTCGTGCTGAGCAACTTTAGGAGTTATTAGATGATTCAGACTGAAACAGTTCTGCAAGTAGCGGATAACTCTGGTGCACGTCGTGTGACATGCATTAAAGTATTAGGTGGATCTAAGCGTCGTTATGCTGGCGTTGGTGATGTTATTGTGGTTGCAGTGAAGGAAACTATTCCTGGCGGCAAAGTGAAGAAGGGTGAAGTTCAGCGTGCTGTAGTTGTGCGTGTAGCGAAAGAGTTCCGTCGCCCTGATGGAAGTTCAATTCGTTTTGATGAGAATGCCGCTGTATTGTTGAACAAACAAGGTGAGCCAATTGGCACTCGTATCTTTGGCCCAGTAACTCGTGAGCTTCGTGCTAAGGGATATATGAAAATTATCTCTCTTGCACCAGAAGTTCTGTAAAGATAAGAGGATATAAGATGTCTACGAACGTAAATTATCGTATTCGCAGTGGTGATGAAGTAGTGGTCATTACTGGTCGTGATAAAGGTGCTCGAGGTAATGTTACACGTGTTTTACCAGAAAAAGGTAAGGTCATTGTTGCAAAGGTCAACATGGTTAAGCGTCATACAAAACCAACACAAAACAGCTCTGGTGGTATTATAGAGCGTGAAGCACCGCTAGAAATTTCTAATGTGCAATATGTATGTCCTAAATGTGACGCTGGTGTTCGTTTGGGTGCCAAAACATTAGAAGATGGTCGTAAAGTTCGCACTTGCCGCAAATGTGGCGAAGTGCTGGATAAGTAGGAGTAGTGCAATGGCACGCTTGAAAGAAGATTATAATAAACGTGTAAAACCTGCTCTTATTAAAGAGATGGGTTATAAAAACGTCATGGAAGTACCTGTGATTACTAAAATTGTAATCAACATGGGTTGTGGTGAAGCTTCGCAGAATCGCAAATTATTAGATGGTGCTTTAACAGATATGGCGGCAATTTCTGGTCAAAAACCAGTGGTGACTAAAGCCCGCAAATCCATTGCAAACTTTAAGTTACGTGATGATATGCCTGTAGGCTGCCGAGTGACGCTTCGTGGTGACCGCATGTGGGAATTCTTTGATCGTTTGGTGAACATTGCTTTGCCTCGTATTCGGGATTTTCGTGGCGTAAGCCCGAAAGCTTTTGACGGACGTGGTAATTACACCTTAGGTGTTAAAGAACAAATCATTTTCCCTGAAATTGATTATGATAAAATTGATAAAATTCGTGGTATGGACATTACAATTTGTACTACTGCGAAAACAAATGATGAAGGGCGTGCGCTGTTGAAGCAATTTAGTATGCCTTTCCGTAACTAGAGGAGCTTTTAATGGCAACGAAAGCATTGGTTGTTAAAAGTAACCGTACGCCGAAATTTAAGGTTCGTGGTTATACGCGCTGTCAGTTGTGTGGTCGTCCGCATTCTGTATATCGTAAATTTGGTATGTGTCGTATCTGCTTGAGAAAACATGCACTAGCTGGTGAAATTCCAGGCATGAAGAAATCAAGCTGGTAATTGGGTAGGAGATAAGTTTATGATGATGGATCGTATTGCGGACATGTTAACCCGCATTCGCAACGCTCAACAAGCAGGTCTTGAGAAAGTGGAAATGCCAGGTAGCAATACTTTGGTCTCAATTGCTCAAATTTTGAAGGCAGAAGGTTATATTCAAGGTGGTAAGCCTTATAACTATAAAGGTCATCGCTATTTGCGTTTGACACTTCGTTATGATGACGAAGGGCAGCCTGTTATTCGTGAAATTAAACGTGTTTCAAAATCTGGTCGCCGTGTATATGCATCGGCTACAGAATTGCCGCGCGTACGTAATGGTTATGGTATTGCTGTAATTAGTACTTCACAAGGTTTGATGACTGACAAAGATGCTCGTGCCAAAAATATTGGTGGCGAAGTGCTTTGTACAGTATTTTAGAGGTAGATTAATATGTCTCGTGTAGGTAAACAACCTGTTTCAATTCCAGCTGGCGTTGAAATTACGGTAAACGCAAACAGTATTACAGCAAAAGGTCCTAAAGCTACAATGGATTCACCATTGTTTGAAGGTATTACAGCTGTAGTTGAGGGAAATGAAGTTCAGCTTTCTTGTGCCGACTTTGGTAGCAAGAAGATGAAAGGCAACTTTGGTTTGGCTAGAGCACTATTGGCGAACAATGTTATTGGTGTGAGTAAAGGTTTTGAAAAAACTTTAGAGCTACGCGGTGTTGGTTACCGTGCTAAGGTTCAAGGTAAAAACCTTGATTTGTCTTTGGGTTTTTCTCACCCTATTCTTTATCCGATTCCAGAAGGTATTGAAGCTAAGGTTGATAAATCAAATATTATTATTTCTGGATGCGATAAACAGAAAGTTGGTCAGGTTGCATCGGAAATTCGTGCTTTCCGTCCGCCAGAGCCTTATAAAGGTAAAGGTGTACGTTATGCAGATGAGTATGTAGCAATGAAAGAAGGTAAACGGGCTTAATCAGGCTTGATAGGATAGGAGACGTTTCAAAGTGGCAGTAAAACGTTATGAAAACAATGCAGCCGTACGCCGTCAAAGACGCGTTCGTGCTAAAGTAAAGGCATCAGGTCGTTTGCGTATCAGTATTTTTCGTTCTTCGAGACATATTTACGCTCAAATTATTGATGATGCTAAAGGTGCAACACTAGTTTCAGCATCAAGCTTGGATAAAAGTATCAAAAACGGCGGTGGTCGTGAAGGTGCCGAGGCTGTTGGCAAACTTTTAGCTGAACGTGCTGTAGAGAAAAAATTGTCTAACTTGGCTTTTGATCGTGGTTCGTATCCTTATCATGGTCGTGTACAGGCCTTGGCTGAAGCAGCGCGTGCTGCTGGCTTGAAGTTCTAGGAGATTTTGAATGATTAATGCAGAAGAACTTGAGCTAACAGAAAAGCTCGTTCACATTAACCGTGTTGCTAAGGTTGTGGCTGGTGGTCGTCGCTTTGGTTTTGCAGCTTTGATGGTGGTTGGTGATGGTGATGGACATGTTGGTTTTGGCTACGCTAAAGCTAAAGAAGTGCCTGAAGCTATCCGTAAAGCAAACGAGATTGCACGCAAATCTTTGATTTATGTGCCACGTAAAGATGGTACTATTTTTTATCAAACAACTGGTATCCAGGATGCATCGCGCGTGATGTTGAAGCCTGCAACTGAAGGTACTGGTGTGATTGCTGGTGCGGCAGTTCGTGCAGTGATTGAAGCGGTAGGTATTCGTGATATTTTGACTAAGGCACATGGCTCTCGTAACCCAATCAATGTTGTTCGCGCAACAGTGAATGGTTTGAAAGAACTTGAAAGCCCAGAACAAGTTGCTGCTCGTCGCGGCAAAGCTTCTTAAGTCAGAGGGTATAATAATGGCTAAGAAAACTTTTAAAATTCGTCAGATCAAGAGTGGTATTGGATACCCTAAAGATCAAAATGCAACACTACGTGGCCTTGGTCTTCGTCGTATGCACCAAGTGGTAGAGCTTGAAGACACGGCTTCAACGCGTGGCATGCTAAATAAAGTGCGCCACCTTGTTGTTGAAGTTCAAGAGTCTTAAGAAAAGGATTCGGGGACGAACATGAAATTAAATAATATTCAAGCAAGTGAAGGTCAGCGCCATAGTCGTAAACGTTTAGGTTGCGGTATTGGAACTGGTCATGGTAAAACAGGTGGTCGTGGTCATAAAGGTCAAAAGTCACGTTCTGGTGGAGGAGTTATGCGAGGCTTTGAAGGTGGTCAAATGCCTTTGATTCAACGCTTGCCTAAGCGTGGTTTTACACCACTTTCTCGCAATACTTTCCAATTGGTCAATGTTGGTCAATTGAATGCTTTTGAAGCAGGCTCTACTGTAGATGCATCTGCTTTATATGCTGCTGGTTTTATTCGTAACGCAGTTGACCCTGTGAAACTTTTAGCATCAGGTGATTGTGAAGTAAAATTGACCGTTTCAGTAGCAAAAGCATCAGCAGCAGCGACAGCTAAAGTCGAAAAAGCTGGTGGAACTGTAGCGGTTTCGGCCTAACAGATGCAGCAACCACAACTGGGAGGTCTTGCCAACATTGGTAAGTCTGGAGAGCTGAAACAACGAATTTTATTCGTTTTGGGTATGCTGATTGTCTATCGTATTGGTGCGCATATTCCTGTACCTGGTATGGATGCACAAGTATTGGCACAGTTCTTTGAGCAAACTTCGAACTCACTTTTGGGTCTTTTTGATATGTTTTCGGGCGGTGCACTATCACGTTTGACTATTTTTGCACTAGGTATTATGCCATATATTTCTGCATCGATTATTATGCAGTTGTTGCAAGTAGTGTCTCCCAAGCTTGAGCAGCTGAAGAAAGAGGGTGAGGCAGGTCGCCGCAAAATTACACAATATACACGTTATGGCACAGTGTTTTTAGCTGTGTTTCAGGCGATTGGTATGTCGATAGGTTTGGAGTCCTTTTCTGTAGGTGGTCGCCCTGTGGTGATTGACCCTGGTTTAGATTTTAGAATTATTACGGTGATTACGTTAGTTTCTGGTACCATCTTTTTGATGTGGCTTGGTGAGCAAATTACTGAGCGAGGTATTGGCAATGGTATTTCATTGATTATCTTTGCTGGTATCGTTGCTGGCTTACCACGGGCGATTGGCAGTACTTTGGAATTAGCACGGACTGGCCAATTTAAGCCGTTGGCAGTGTTAGGTATTTTGGTAATGGTGCTGGTAGTGACTTATTTGGTGGTTTGGTTTGAGCGTGCACAACGTCGAATTCCTGTACAGTATGCTAAACGTCAAGTCGGTAATAAAATGTTTGGTGGTCAATCTTCATTTTTACCATTGAAAATTAATACGGCAGGTGTGATTCCTCCTATTTTTGCTTCAAGTTTGATTCTGTTGCCTGCTACATTTGCTCAGTTTACCAAAGATTCACCGAACTTTGAGTGGATCGGAGATATAGCTGCGTTAATGGCTCCAGGTCAGTGGTTATATTTGTTGATGTTTAGTGGGCTAGTAGGCTTCTTCTGTTTCTTTTATACTGCTATTGTGTTTAACCCTAAGGATACGGCGGATAATTTGAAAAAAGCTGGTGGTTTTGTTCCAGGTATTCGACCTGGGCAAAATACAGCGAAGTATATTGATTCAGTTTTAACGCGTATCACTGTTGTTGGTGCTATTTATGTTACACTGGTTTGTTTGTTGCCTGAAGCTTTGATTAGTCTTTATGGTGTACCATTCTATTTTGGTGGAACAAGCTTATTAATTATCGTGGTTGTAACCATGGATACTATGGCACAAATTCAGTCTCATTTGATGAGTAGTCAATATGAGAGTATGATGAAACAAGCTAAGTTGAAGCGTCGCAAATGAATATCATTTTGTTTGGCCCACCAGGTGTTGGTAAAGGAACACAGGGTGTGAAACTAGCTGAACAATTTGGAATTGTTCACTTGGCGATGGGTGATTTGCTTAGAGCTGCAGTTGCAGAGAAAACAGAGCTTGGATTAAAAGCAAAAGCTTTTATGGATGCGGGTAAGCTGGTGACTGATGACTTGGTTATTGGGCTAATTGAAGAACGAATTACTGCAGACGATGCGGCTAATGGTTTTTTGTTGGATGGCTTTCCTCGTAATGTTGCACAAGCTAAGGCTTTAAATGATATGTTGACCAAGCATGGACTAAAGATAGACCATGTTATCTTTATGGATGCCTCAAAAGATGCGCTTTTAGAGCGTTTAACAGGTCGCTTAACATGTAGTGCTTGCGGTTTTGGATTTCATCGGCATTATTCGCCACCCAAAATTGAGGGGCGGTGTGATAAGTGTGGTGGTTCTCTTTATCAGAGAGCGGATGACACTGAAGAAGTAATTTCACAGCGCCTTGATGTTTATGCGGAGCAAACATCACCGCTGCTTGATTTTTATGGTGATGATGAAGTATTTAGTAAAGTGGATGCCGAGGCTGGCATGGATGAGGTTTATGCCTCTCTAGAGCGAGTGGTTAAGGGATAACATGGCTAAAGAAGATATTATTGAAATGGCTGGTGAGGTGGTAGAAAAACTGCCCAACGCAATGTTCAAGGTTAAGCTTGAAAATGGTCATGAAGTTTTGTGTACGATTTCTGGAAAAATGCGAAAGTATTATATTCGTATTTTGCCAGGTGACAAAGTTAAGGTAGATATTTCACCTTATGATTTAAGTCGCGGTCGCATTAGCTACCGTGAAAAATAACCGTAGCTTTATGCTGTGGATGAAGATGGAGGGCGTACTGTGAAAGTTCGTGCGTCTGTAAAGAAAATGTGTATGAAGTGTCAAGTAATTCGACGCAAAGGCGTGGTTCGCATTATATGTGAAAACCCACGTCATAAGCAGCGTCAGGGTTAATTATGACTCTTGCTAAGAAGGTGGCATAAATGGCTCGTATTGCTGGTGTAAATATACCAACACAAAAACGCGTTGTAGTTGCGCTTACTTACATCTTTGGTGTAGGTGCGTCTCGCGCGTCAGAAATTTTAAAAAAGTTAAACATTGATCCAGATACTCGAGTCAATGCATTAACTGATAAGCAAATTGATGATATTCGTAATTTGTTAAATACAGATTATAAGATTGAAGGTGATTTGCGCCGTGAAGTCTTAATGGATATTAAGCGTCTAACAGATTTGGGCTGCTACCGTGGCTTGCGCCACCGTAAGGGTCTGCCTGTTCGCGGACAAAAAAGTAAAACAAATGCACGTACACGCAAAGGTCCTCGCCGGGCAGTTGCGGGTAAGAAGAAGTAAGGTCGGGTTGAATAATGGCTAAACCAAAAAGCACTAAGAAGCGCGTTCGTAAGAATATTGCTAACGCTGTAGCACACATTAAAGCTTCTTTTAATAATACAATTATCACGTTTACTGATGATTCAGGCAACACGATTAGCTGGGCAACCAGTGGTGGTGCAGGATTTAAAGGTTCTCGTAAAAGCACACCTTTCGCAGCTCAGGTTGCAGCTGAAGAAGCAGCAGTTAAAGCTATGGATCATGGTGTAAAAAATGTTTCAGTATTGGTGAAAGGTCCAGGTTCTGGTCGTGAATCTGCCATGCGTGCAATTGCCGCGGTAGGTTTGAATGTAACATCTATTCGTGATGTAACACCAATTCCACACAACGGTTGTCGTCCGCCGAAACGTCGTCGGGTTTAGGAGTAGTATAGCATGGCTCGTTATTTAGAAGCGAAGTGTCGTCTTTGCCGCCGTGAAGGTGAAAAACTTTTCTTGAAAGGAAGTAAATGTCATTCGGCTAAATGCCCAATGGAAGAGCGTCCTTTTCCTCCTGGTATGCATGGTCAAGGCCGTCGCGTAAAAGTATCCAACTATGGTGTACAGCTTCGCGAAAAACAAAAAGTTAAGCGTATTTATGGTTTACAAGAAAAACAATTTTTGCGTTATTATAAAGATGCGGATAAAATGACTGGTATTACAGGTACAACATTGTTGCAGCTTTTAGAAAGCCGTTTAGATAATGTTGTTTATCGTATGGGTTTTGCATCTTCACGCACGGAAGCACGTCAAGTGGTTCGTCATAAGCAAGTCCAAGTCAATGGTGCTATTTTAAATATCCCATCTTACCGTGTGAAAGCGGGTGACCGTATTTCTTTGGTTGATTCAGCAAAAGAACACTTGCGTGTAGCTGCTGCAGTTGATGCAGCAGGTCAAAAGGGTTTACCTGAGTGGTTGGATGTTGATTTGCAACAACGCCAAGGGGTTTTCCGTGAATTGCCAGTTCGTGATCAGTTGGACGCGGGTATTCGCGAACAACTTATTGTTGAGCTGTATTCTAAATAAGGTTTTGAGGTTTAAACAGTATGGAGCTTATTAATCCACGTTCTATTTCCATTGAAGAGATGGTTGCAGGTCGTTCCGCCAAAATCGTATTTGAACCTCTTGAACGTGGTTTTGGTACAACGATTGGTAATGGTCTACGCAGAATGTTGTTGTCATCATTACCTGGTGCAGCAATAACTTCTGTTTCTTTTGATGGTGTGATGCACGAATTTGACTCGATTAGTGGAGTACGCGAAGACGTAGTCGATATAATTTTGACTTTGAAAGACCTTGATGTTCATATGACAGGAGATGCCGCTGAAACATTGAGTCTTGACGTTTCTGGTCCGGCTGTGGTTACTGCTGCAGATATTCAATGTCCAGCAGGCGTAAGTATCCTTAACCCTGAGTTGGTCATTGCTCATCTAAATGATGATGGAAAAATTAAGGCTGAGTTTATTGTTGAAAAAGGTCGTGGTTATGACCCTGCTCAAGATAGAGAGGAAGGTGATAGACCAAAAGGTTTTCTTTTGATTGATGCGTCTTATTCGCCTATCCGTCGGGTGGCTATGCGTGTTGAAAATGCACGTGTTAGCAAGAAGACGAACTATGATAAGTTGATCATGGAAGTTGATACTGATGGTTCTATTGACCCTCAGGAAGCAATTAGTGCGGCAGCATCAATGTTGCAAGCACAACTTAATGTATTTGTTGATTTTGATGTGGTTGAAGATGAGGCGGCATCAGAAGACGAAGGGGATAATTTGGCAGACTTGTTGAGTCAGCCTATTGATCACCTAGATTTGTCTGTTCGTTCAATGAATTGCTTGAAAAGTGATAATGTATTTTATGTGGGTGACCTTGTTCAGCGTACAGAGCAAGAAATGTTGCGCACACCAAACTTTGGTCGCAAGTCATTGACTGAGATTAAATTGGTTCTTGATAGCATGGGGCTTGAGTTGGGTATGGAAGTTGATGGTTGGACTTCAGAGTCTGCTGTTGAAACAGTTGAAGAGAGTTAAAGAGGAATTACACGATGAGACATCGCAAACATCGCACATCGTTGGGTCTAGTATCAGGACACCGTCGAGCACTATTAGCAAACTTAGCAACAGCTTTGTTGGAACATGGTAAAATTGAAACTACACAAGCCAAAGCTCGTGCAGTTCAACCGTATGTTGAGAAGTTGATTACACTTGGTAAAAAAGGTGACTTACACTCGCGTCGTCAAGCATTGTCAAAATTACGTTATCGTCCAATTGTTGACCACTTGTTTGGTGATGTGGCAGAGGCATTTAAAGAGCGTCCTGGTGGATATACACGTATTATTAAAACACGTATTCGTGTTGGTGATGCGGCTCCAATGGCGCTGATTGAATTGGTTGAAAATGTTAAGTCAGATAGGGCTGAGTTGGTTGACGAAGCTGCATAGCCAAATAGCTAAATGATTTAAAAAGCTCTGCACTTGCAGAGCTTTTTTTTTGGGCTAAACTAACCTTAACTATAGATAGGAGTTTTTATGAAAAGGAATAGTTTGATATATATGGCAGTTGCTTCATCCGTGTTTATGGCAACGGTAGTCTCTGCTGCAGAGTTTCGTTCTTCAACGGTTCGTGCTTTGGGTATGGGCGGATCAAATATTGCGTCTACAACTGGTGCTGATGCAACATATTGGAATCCTGCGGCCTATGGTTTTTTCGGTGAGAGTGATGACTCTGCCGAGGCTAAATCTGTGGATAATAGTCGTTTGAGTGAAAAGGCTTGGGGTATGGATTTGGGGCTTGATGCGGGTGCCAAGGCATTTGGTCCCTTAGATAAGAATACAACAATTTTAAAGTCTTTAGTGGCTCCATCAAGTATCCAAACGACAAACCTTACGGGTGCCAGTGTCGGTCAAACGGTTGCAGATGTTGCAGCCTTTTCTGATGGTATATCTTCTTTAGATCCCTCGCCTATGGGTGTTGGTGTATTTGCAGATGCGGGTACTGGGGTAAGAATTGGTAGTTATGGGGTTAATGTTAGAGGTACATTAGATATTGGTGGCACGGTGGTTTTGGATAACCAAAATGCTAAATTGGATGTTTTTAATGCCCTGCTGGGAGGGACTGTTCCAGTAGGAACGCCATCTACATTGCCGCCTACTTCGCCTACATATCTATACTTTACGGCTGCTCAACGACAGGCGATGTATGCAGGCCTAACCTCATCCGCTGGTGGTCTGACAGGGGCACAGGCTGTGGCAGTTATTGCATCTTACGAAACTGCGTTAAGTGCAAATAACCCAACGAATATTCAGCCTCAAGATGCGGCGAATAATTTGGTGACTGCAGCAACTGCGCCTGGAGATATTACTAAGAATACTACAAAGTGGGCATTGCGTGGTGCGTTAGTAAAAGAGTTTGGGGTAACCTATGGTCATGCAATAAATGACCGTTTGAGTATTGGTGGTGTGTTGAAATATATGCAAGCAGAGTTGTTTGATTATCAAACTGATATTCTTGCTACATCGGGCAATACTGCTACCTCAAATAATGGCGCTACTGAAACGTCAACAGGTTTTGGTCTGGATTTGGGTGTGATGTATAGAATGCCATCTTATCAATTTGGTTTGACTGTACGTAATATTAATGCACCTTCATTTACATATTCGGCAACAGGTTATACATATAAGATGGACCCTCAGGCTAAGGTTGGGGCAGCTTGGATGCCATCACCAGAATTTACGTTGGAGCTTGGTTATGATGTAACTAAAAATAAAGGTGTAATTGAGACTGATGAATCACAGTATGTAAATTTTGGTTTTGAGTGGGATGCATGGCAAGTTCTTGCACTTCGTGCAGGTGCATATCAAAATTTAGCTCAGTCAGATATCGGTTTGGTGACCACTGCAGGTCTGGGATTGAACCTTTGGGCTGTGCGGTTGGATATAGCGGGCGCAATTTCCTCAAATAAGGTCACCTTTGAGGGTAAAGATGTACCAGCTTATGCTATGGCTTCACTTGCCTTATCTTCTGATTTCTAAATTGCTTTTAATGTAATCTTTGGTGCAAAGAAGGGGTGCGTAAGTACTCCTTCTTTGTAGATGAATTTTAAATGATTGTTTTTTCATATTCTATCTGTTAGAAATCGCCGCGCTTGGAGCGGATGTCGTCTTGTGAGGGTAGTCACATGTTAAGTAATGTTGCTGAACAAAAGGTTCAGGTTCGTTCTTTGCTATTCTGTCAACTAGGGGCAGTAATAATATCTGCTGCTATTGTTTTTGTGTTGTTCTCAGGTTCGTTGGCGGTTCTCTATGGGGGCTGTTTGACGATGCTGTCAACGTGGCATGTTTATAAAAGTGTGCGTGTGGCAGGTGCTGATAGAGTGCGACTGCTTAAGTTGGCTGGAATAAGGTTTATGTTGTTTTTACTGGCTTTGGCTACGGGGATCTATCTTCTTGGCCTGCAGCCAGTGGCAATGATTACGGGAGTGGCGTGCGCCTATATTGCGATGTACGCTGGTAGCTTGGTAATAAGTTTTGAGAAAATGAAGGGAGATGGTCTTGGCTGAACACGGGCATGTTGAACAGGGGCAAATGGCAGGTCATGCAGAAGAGCATGGTGCGACCATTGCAGATCACTTAGAATATTGGACTTATAAATTTGATGATAGTAACCCATTTATGCAAATCCATGTGGATACCATGATTGTGACAGGTGTGATTGCATTGTCTTTGATTGGGTTTGCACTTTGGCTGCGTGGTAGGATTACTGAAGGTGCGCCAACAGGTGCGCAAAACTTCATTGAGACAGTTGTAGAATTTATCAATGAGACAGTTGATAATAACTTTGCTGTGCATAATCCTTGGATGGCACCGCTTGCATTTACGATTTTTGTGTTTATTTTCTTGTGTAATACGGTTGATATTTTACCTGCGTATTTACTAGGTCATATTGCACATGCTTTTGGTGCTCCTGCATTCCGCCCTGTACCAACTAATGATTTGAATCTGCCTTTGGCTATGGCGCTGTCGGTATTTGCAATGACGCTTTATTATGAGCTTAAGCTTAAGCCTATGCATTTTTTGAAAGATGTAGTGAACGAGCCATTTACAAGCTTGGTTCCGATGTGGGCAAAGCCAATTGTAATGCCTATTAATATTGTTTTGAAAATTGTAGAGGAAGTGGCTAAGCCTTTGAGTCTTTCCTTCCGGCTGTTTGGTAATATGTTTGCGGGCGAGGTTATTTTCTTGCTGATTGCATTCTTGTTGTTTGCAGATTCATTGGACGGCTTGTTGAGTGTGGGTGGCATCATTGCTGAAATTTTAGGTTTCGTGATTGCTTTGGGCTGGTCATTCTTCCATATGTTTATTGGCTTGCTTCAGGCCTTTATCTTCATGACTCTTACGGTGGTGTATCTATCGATGACGCATCAGCCAGTAGAGCACTAATCGCAAAGCGATGTATTTTAAAAAAAAGTAGTAAAACTAAGGAGTAGTAAAAATGGATGCAACAGTAATCATCACCGCTGCGACAGCAATTTCTGTCGGTATAATTTTGGCAGCTGCAGGCTTAGGCTCTGCAATTGCTTGGGGCTTGATCTGCGCTAAAACTATGGAAGGTATTTCTCGTCAACCAGAAATGCGCTCAACATTGGTGTTTAACATGTTTATTTTCGCAGGTTTGATGGAATCTTTCCCGTTTATTATTATGGCATTCGCACTATGGTTCGTATTTGCTAACCCATTCTTGGGCTAATTCGCGAATATTAAGAACTTTAAAGGGGTAAAGAAATGAGTGTAGACTTAACATTAGTTGGACAAATGGTCGTTTTCTTAACGATGGTAGTTTTGTTGGGTAAACTTCTTTATCAACCTTTGAATGATGCGATGGCAGCTAGGACGCAAAAGATTGAAGAAGGTCTTGCTGCGGCGGAAGCTGGTAAAAATGCACAAGCGGATGCGGAAGCGGAAGCGAAAGCGAAAATCGAGGAAGCCAAGCAAAAGGCGCAAGAGATTGTGGCTGGTGCTGAGCGTCGCGCATTAGAGGTTTCAGAAGAAGCTGTTAATAAAGCGCGCCATGATGCAGAGCTTATTATTCAAGGTGCGAAAGAAGAAGCAGAAGCAGAAGCAGGTCGTGTGCGTCTAGGTTTGCAAAAAGAGGTGGTTTCTTTAGCTGTTTTGGCGGCTGAAAAAATTGTCGAGGCAGAGCTTGATGAAAGTAAGCACGCAGCATTGATTGAAAAAGTCATTGCTGAAGGTGTGTCCGCATGAGTGCAGAAAGATCAATAGCTAGTCGTTACGCAGCGGCTTTGTTTGAACTGCATCAAGAAGGTATTGATGTTGCAGAAGACTTGAGCAAAGTTGCGCAAGTTACTGAAAATGAAGATGTACAAGCACTATTGATAAATTCACAAATTACAGCTGAGGCTCGTGCTAAAGCGGTGTTGAAAGTTGCAAAGGTGAAAGATGAATATGTGCTTCGTTTGCTGGTTATGCTATGTTCACGGAATAAAGCTACGTTGTTGACTTTAATCAATGAGATGTTTGATAAGTTAATACGTGAGGAAAAATCAGAGGTGATGGTTGATGTGACTGTTGCTAAAGATTTAAAAGCAGACCTTGCAGGTAAACTAAAAGAATCAATCAGTGCTGGTTTGGGTAAAGCGGTCGAGTTGAATGTTAAGACCGATGCTTCGATTCTAGGTGGTTTGATTCTAAATATTGGCGACCGCCAAATTGATCACTCTGTACGTGGCCGTATTAATGGCTTGAAACGTGCATTGTCGGTTTGATTAGATACAGAGGATATTGAGATTATGAAACTTGATACAGCAGAAATTAGTTCGATTATTAAAGAGCAAATCAAGGGTTTTGAGGCCAGTGCAAATGATGCAAACGTTGGGCGTTTGATTTCAGTTGGTGATGGTGTTGCTTTGGTTCATGGCCTAGGTGCAGCAATGGCTGGTGAAATGCTTGAATTTCCTGGTAATACATTAGGCATGGTTCTAAACCTTGAGCAAGATAGTGTTGGTGTTATCATTTTTGGTGAATACACACACCTAGCAGAAGGTGATGAAGTCAAGTGTACAGGTCGTATTTTTGAGGTACCTGTAGGTCACGGTCTTAAAGGGCGTGTACTTAATGCCTTAGGTCAACCTATTGATGGTAAAGGTGCAGTGGAGAACGATGGTTTTGATGCTGTTGAGAAGATTGCACCAGGGGTAATTGAACGTAAATCTGTTGATCAGCCTCTACAAACAGGTATTAAGGCAATTGATTCTATGGTTCCTGTTGGTCGCGGTCAACGTGAGTTGATTATTGGTGACCGCCAAACGGGTAAAACAGCTATTGCCGTTGATACTATTATCAATCAAAAAGACACTGGCGTGACTTGTGTATATGTAGCGATTGGACAAAAAGCTTCTACCGTAGCCAACGTTGTTCGTACATTGAAAGAACATGATGCTTTGGATCATACCATTATTGTATCAGCCAGTGCTTCTGAAGCAGCAGCGTTGCAATACATTGCACCTTACTCTGGCTGTACTATGGGTGAGTACTTCCGTGACCGTGGTGAAGATGCGCTTATTATTTATGATGACCTTACAAAACAAGCTTGGGCTTATCGTCAAATCTCTTTGATTTTGCGTCGTCCTCCTGGTCGTGAAGCTTATCCTGGTGATGTATTCTACATTCATTCACGTTTATTGGAGCGTGCATCTCGTGTTGATGAGACTTATGTTGAAAAATTCACCAATGGTGAAGTGAAAGGTAAAACAGGTTCTTTGACCTCATTGCCAATCATTGAAACTCAAGAGGGTGATGTTTCTGCATTCGTACCAACTAACGTAATTTCTATTACAGATGGTCAGATTTTCTTGGAAACTTCAATGTTTAACGCAGGTCAACGCCCAGCAATTAATGCTGGTTTGTCTGTATCCCGTGTTGGTGGTGCTGCACAAACTAAAGCCATGAAAAAAGTGGGTGGTGGTTTGCGTCTTGATTTGGCTCAATATCGTGAATTGGCAGCTTTTGCTCAGTTTGCTTCTGACTTGGATGAGGCAACTCGTGCACAAATCGAACGTGGTAAACGTGGTGTTGAAGTGTTGAAGCAAGAAGAAAATTCACCGCAGTCTGTTGCAGAAATGACAGCGGTATTGTTTGCGCTTAATAATGGTGATTTGGATGATATTGATGCCAATAAGATTGTTGCTTTTGAAAAAGCTTACATCACTTATTTGAACTCAAATTATGCTGATTTCATCAAGTCTTTGAATGCAACACCAGCATTAAGCGATGAAGTTACAGACACTTTGAAGAAAGCAGTAGCAGACTTTAAAGCGACTGGCACCTACTAAGAGGAGCTAACCAATGGCATCGGCTAAGGAAATACGCGGGCAAATTAAAGCTACGCAAAACACTTCAAAGATTACCAAAGCCATGGAAATGGTTGCGGCAAGTAAAATGCGTAAAGCACAAGATGCGGTAGCTTCATCACGCGCTTATGCTGAAGGTATACATACTATCATTGCAAACTTAACGCAAGCTCATCCTGAGTATAAACACCCTTTTATTACACCTCGTGATGAAGTAAAAAAGGTTGCTTATATTGTGGTGTCGTCAGATAAAGGTTTGTGTGGTGGTTTGAATACAAACGTGTTTAAACATGCATTAACAAGTATGAAGGAAGTACAGGAAACGGCTGAGATTGAAGTACTCAATATAGGTCGTCGTGCTGGCTTGTTTATGAAGCGTGTTGCGCCACTTGCAGCAAGTGTTGAAGATATTAGTGACCAGCCTGTGTTGTCCGAGGTTTTACCGATTGTGACACTTGCAGCTGAGAAATATATCAAAGGCGAATATGATGAGGTTCGTTTGGTGTTCAATACATTTGTGAATACTATGACGCAAACACCAACAGAAGTGACTTTAATCCCTAGCCCTGAGCCAGAGGTTGAAAATCTATCTGGACATTGGGATTACATATACGAACCAGATAGTAAAGAGGTGCTCGATGGATTGTTGCGCCGTTATATTGAAACGCTTGTTTATCAGTCTGTGTTGGAAAACAAAGCTTGTGAACAATCGGCACGAATGGTTGCAATGAAATCTGCAACAGATAATGCAAAAGATATTATATCTGATTTGCAAATTACTTATAACAAGGCGCGTCAAGCAGCAATTACGCAAGAACTTGCTGAAATTTGTGCCGGTGCAGCTGCTGCATAGTCAAATAGGAGATATTCAATGAGTGTAGGAACAATTGTACAAATCGTAGGTCCAGTAGTGGATGTTCGTTTTCCAGCTGGTGAATTACCAGCAATTTATAACGCGTTGAAATTGAAGGATGTTAATTTGACGCTTGAAGTGCAGCAACATGTTGGCGACAACATTGTACGCTGTGTTGCTATGGGTGCAACTGATGGTTTGAAACGTGGTCTTGAGGTTGATGACACAGGTGCCGCGATTAAAGTGCCGGTTGGGCAAGCGACACTTGGTCGTATTATGAATGTATTGGGTGACGGTATTGACTTTGAAGGTTCTGAAGTTAAATCGGAAGACACTTGGGAAATTCATCGTGCTGCACCAGCATTTGATGAGTTGGCACCTGCCAACGATATTCTTGAAACAGGTATTAAAGTGATTGACTTGATGGCTCCAATTGCTAAAGGTGGTAAAGTTGGTCTGTTCGGTGGTGCGGGTGTTGGTAAAACTGTAAACATGATGGAATTGATTAACAACATCGCAACAGGGCATGGCGGTTTCTCAGTGTTCGCGGGTGTTGGTGAACGTACGCGTGAAGGAAACGATTTCTACTATGAAATGAAAGAATCTAACGTACTTGATAAAGTGGCATTGGTTTACGGTCAAATGAATGAGCCTCCAGGTAACCGTCTTCGTGTTGCATTGACTGGTTTGACTATGGCTGAGTATTTCCGTGATGAAGGGCGTGATGTACTTATCTTTATTGATAATATTTATCGTTATTCACTAGCTGGTGTGGAAGTATCAGCACTATTGGGTCGTATGCCATCAGCCGTGGGTTACCAACCTACACTGGCTGAAGAAATGGGTCGTTTACAAGAGCGTATTGCTTCAACGAAGAAAGGTTCAATTACTTCGGTGCAAGCTGTTTATGTACCTGCGGATGACTTGACGGATCCAGCTCCTGCAACAACATTCGCTCACTTAGACTCTACCATCGTATTGTCACGTCAAATTGCAGAACTTGGTATTTATCCAGCGGTGGATCCTTTGGATTCAACTTCTCGCCAGCTTGACCCTAAAATTGTTGGTATTGAGCATTATGAAGTTGCACAAGGTGTACAACGTACATTGCAACGTTATAAAGAGCTTCAAGATATTATTGCAATCTTGGGTATGGATGAGTTGTCTGATGAAGATAAGATGACAGTGAACCGTGCACGTAAGATTCAGAAGTTCTTGTCTCAACCTTTCCATGTTGCTGAAGTATTTACTGGTTCTCCAGGTGTATATGCTAAGAAAGATGAAACCATCAAAGGTTTCAAAGGTTTGTTAGCTGGTGATTATGATCATATCCCAGAGCAAGCATTCTACATGGTTGGTTCGATTGAAGAAGCTGTTGAGAAAGCAGAAAAAATGCAGGCTAAAGGTTAATTATCATGTCTAGCATGGAAGTTTTAGTCGCTACAGCTGAGCGTGAAGTTTATAGTGGTCAAGCAACCATGTTAATTGTACCTGGTGCTGAGGGTGAGCTTGGTATTTTACCAAAACATAGCCCATTGTTGTCTGCTTTAAAATCAGGTGAACTACAAATTACCAATGGTGATGAAGTGGATGAGGTGTTTGTTTCTGGTGGTTACATGGAAGTGCAACCAGATAAGGTCACAATTTTGGCAGATACTGCAGAGCGTGCCTCTGATATGGATGAAGCTGAAATTGTTGCAGCACAGCGCCGCGCTGAAGAGATTGTTGCATCTAAAAGTGCTGATGTTGATTTGGCCATGGCTGAAGCTGAGCTTGCAATACTTACTGCACGCTTACGTTTACTACGGAAAAAACGTAAGTAATCGACAAGCTATTCGTATATCATTGAAAAGGTCGCCTTTTGGCGGCCTTTTTTATGCTAAATATTGCTTGTTGTACGCTTTCTTTTTAAAGTAAGCCATGGTTGTTCAAAAGGGAAAACATTCACATCTGAGCAGGCGGCTAAAAATTTGCGGCATTACTCGCCTAGAGGATGCTTTGCTTGCATCAGAATGTGGGGCAGATGCCATAGGTTTCGTGTTTTATGATAAATCACCACGTTATATCCACCCTGAAAATGCCGAGAAAATTATTCAGGCTTTGCCGCCTTTTTTGACGACGGTAGGATTGTTTGTAAACCCTACACAAAATGAGATTGATGATACATTAGCAGTGTGTTCGCTTGATATTATACAGTTGCATGGTGATGAATCGGCAGATTTTTGTGCATCTCAAAAACGTAGAGTGATTAAAGCTCTTCCTGTTTCCGAACCGAAAGATTTAATGCGTATTACTGCTTATGATTGTACAGTTTTGCTTGATGCCAAAGCCCCTTCAGGTGTCTATGGTGGTACAGGCAGTAGCTTTGATTGGGGTATGTTAAGCGGGATTACACATGATTTCTCCCTTATCCTTGCAGGTGGTATAGATGTGAATAATGTGGTTGATGCAAAACAGATCCAAGGCTTTTATGCATTGGATGTGTCTTCTGGAGTAGAGTCTGCCAAGGGCATTAAAGATAAACAAAAATTAAAAGAATTATGTGAGAAGTTCTGTGATTGATTATGACTTAAGCATCAAACATGCACCAGATGAAGGTGGTCACTTTGGAGAGTACGGAGGTCGTTTTGCTGCTGAAACTTTGATGCAGCCTTTAAAGGAAATTGAGGATGCGTTTTTTTCAGCATGGGCTGATCCTAGTTTCCATGAAGAACGTCTAGATTTGCTTAAAAACTATGTGGGTCGCGCAACACCACTTTATCATGCAAAGCAATTAACTGCTGAAGTTGGTGGTGCACAGATTTATTTAAAACGAGAAGACCTAAATCACACGGGTGCTCATAAAGTTAACAATACGATTGGGCAGGCTTTGCTGGCTCGCCGTATGGGTAAAAAGAAGGTGATTGCTGAAACAGGGGCAGGACAGCATGGCGTTGCTACAGCTACCGTTGCCGCGATGTTTAATATGCAATGCGATATTTATATGGGGCGTGAAGATATTCGCAGGCAAGCGCCTAATGTGTTTCGCATGAAGTTGCTGGGTGCGAATGTTATTCCAGTCGATTCAGGTAATGCGACCTTAAAAGATGCAGTCAATGAAGCGCTACGTGTTTGGGTGGCATCCTGTGAAGACACCTATTACATCTTTGGAACTGCGGCAGGCCCCCATCCTTTTCCACTTATGGTTAGACAGTTTCACACAGTTATTGGTCAAGAGGCTCGCAAACAGTGCCTTGAGCAAGCAGGGAGGCTTCCTGATGTGGCAGTAGCTTGTGTTGGCGGCGGCTCTAACGCAATGGGTTTATTGCATCCGATGTGGGATGATGAAGAAGTGCGGCTTGTGGCTGTTGAAGCTGGCGGTCATGGGTTAAACTCGGGTGAACATGCAGCATCACTTGCCAAAGGCAAGCCAGGTATTATCCATGGAAGTTTAAGTTATGTTTTAGCTGACAATGAAGGGCAAATATCTGCAGATGCACATAGTATTTCAGCAGGTTTGGACTACCCTGGTGTAGGACCTGAACTGGCATTTATGATGAAACAAGGGCGTTTAGATTTAGATAGTGCCACAGATGATGAAGCCTTGGAAGCCTTCCAGATATTAACCAAAGCTGAAGGTATTATACCCGCACTGGAATCTAGCCATGCTTTAGCTGCAGGGATGCGTATTGCAGCAACGATGGAACAAGATCAAGTTGTGCTTATCAATTTATCGGGGCGTGGTGATAAAGATTTGGGTACTGTTATGGATTTGCTGGGTTTTGATGACGAGGGAAAATCATGAGCAAACGTTTAGCAGAAGTTTTTGCCCGCTGTGAAGCAGAAAATAGGTCAGCACTTGTTGGTTATTTAACAGCAGGAGATCCGTCGGTTGAAACATCTGAAAAGTTGATGCTCGGTCTTGCTGAACATATAGATATTATTGAAATTGGTCTTCCTTTTTCAGATCCTATGGCAGATGGTCCAGTAATTCAGGCTGCCAGTGAACGGGCGTTGGCAGCAGGCACACACTTTGATGATGTGCTACATATTGCAATGCGTATCCGAGAAAAATATCCTAATATTGGTATTGTTTTGATGGGCTATGCCAATGTTCCTTATACCATAGGGTTTGAAGCCTTTGCACAACGTGCTTCTGCAGTAGGTGTGGATGGTGTGTTATTGGTCGATATACCTGCTGAGGAAAGTGCTTTATGTGCTGATATATTCAAACAACATGATTTGAGTCAAATCATGTTGTTAGCACCTACATCTACTGAAGAAAGAATACAACTTGCAGCAGATGCAGGCGATGGATTTATTTATTATGTGTCCCTTGCAGGCATTACTGGAGCAGAGATGGGGGAAGTAGCTAAAATTAAAGATAAGTTGTCATTAATTCGACAATACTCTAAGCTCCCTATATGTGTAGGTTTTGGTGTGAAAACAACTGAGCAAGCAGCAGACCTAGCAAGCTTTGCTGACGGTGTTGTGGTTGGTAGTTATTTTGTGAGTCAAATCACATCCAACACGAATGCGGAAGATGTTATAGTGGATAACCTATCGACATCTGCCTCAGCATTGGCCTCAGCAATGTATAAGGCGATATAAGCTGTAGAATTGGAGTATAGATGAAAATTCGAGTGTTAGGCTGTTATGGTGGGCAGCTATTGGGCTTTCACCTGACCTCTTTTTTGGTGAATGATACTGTGTTGTTAGATGCAGGATCTCCGACTGAAATCCTCACGCTTGAAGAACAAGGTAATATTGAACATATTTTCCTTTCACATACGCATCTTGACCACATTAAGGATATTGCATTTTTGGCGGATAATCGTTCTTTGAAGCGCTGGGGTGGGCAGCCTGAAGCTAGTGCGATTACGATTCATAGTTTACAAGAAAACTTAGACACATTATCTGAACACTTTTTGAATAATATTGTATGGCCAGATTTTACTAAAATACCAACCAAAAAAGATGGTATTTTGAAGATGTGTAGTTTTAAGGCTGAAGATGTTATTGAGGTTGATGACTTAAAAGTTACGCCTATTCGTGTTGAACACCCTGTACCGTGTACAGGTTTTTTATTGGACCAAGATGGTGCACAAATGATTTTTACAGCTGATACTGGGCATACGGATAGAATCTGGGAAGTTGCCAATGCTCAGCCTAATTTGCGTGCCTTGATTATGGACTGCTCATTTCCTAACAACTGTGAGGAGTTGGCAGACATTAGTGGACACTTAACACCCAAAGGTATGGCACAAGAATTGAAAAAATTAGATCGTTTGGGTGAAATCCCTATTTATTTATATCATATGAAACCAGAAGTTTTGACTGAAATGGCTTCAGAGGTTGAAGCAGAAAGCATTCCTCACTTGCGTATGCTAACGCAAGTTGATGAACTTATCATCGAAGCATAATTGGTTTTTAAAGGAAGTTATATGAGTTGGTTAACCCGTTTAATTGAACGACCTAAAAGCATTTTAGGTTCAAGTAAGGATAGTGATACTCCTGATGGCTTATGGATTAAGTGTCCAGGCTGTGCAGATACTTTGTATAATAAAGAACTCATGCGCTCAGACATGGTATGCCCTCGTTGCAATCAACATTTACGCCTACCTACGGCGGATCGTGCATCTTTTTTGTTTGATGCGGATAGCTATGATGAATGTGACACCCATTTGTTTTCTAAAGATGTTTTGCAATTTAAAGACCAAAAGCGTTACAGTGAACGTATCAAGGCTGCCAATAAAAAGGCAGGGAAAAATGATGCAGCACGTAATTATTTAGGTGATATTGAAGGTGTAACAGCTTCAGTGACCATGTTTGAGTTTGCCTATATGGGCGGAAGTATGGGCTCTGTAGTCGGCGAAAAAATAGTTTTGGGTATGGAACGCGCACTTGAACGTGGTTGCCCATATCTATTGGTTACTGCATCAGGTGGTGCGCGTATGCAGGAAGGTATTTTGTCATTGATGCAAATGGCGAAGACGTCTTCTATGGTGAACAAGTTAAATGAAGCTAAACTTCCATTTGTTTGTTTGCTGACAGACCCTACCATGGGTGGTGTTTCGGCATCCGTTGCATGGCTTGGTGATGTGATTATTGCAGAGCCAGGTGCTTTGATTGGTTTTGCAGGGCCACGAGTGATTCAAGAAACTGTTGCAGAAGATTTGCCTGAAGGTTTTCAGCGTGCGGAATTTTTGCTTGAGCACGGGTTGATTGATGATGTGGTTGACCGTCGTAAACAGCGTACTTACCTCAAAACACTGTTTGACCACCTAATGGCAAGAACTTATCGGCAAACCCACTAAATTATGAAACAAGATAAGCCTCATTCTGTTGAGGCTTGGTTAGAAGCATTGGGAATGCCCAGTGCTGATCGAAATTATTTGCCAGGACATGAACGTGTTCAAATGTTGCTTGATGCAGCGGAGAAGGAAGGTTTCCTTTTTCAGCGTCCACTGCTGCGTATTCGTGTGGCTGGCACCAATGGTAAGGGTTCAACGGCAAATTTCTTAGCACAAGCCTTACAACACTGTGGATATAAAGTTGGTCTTTATACTTCACCGCATATTATGCAATTTCATGAGCGTATGCGTATTCAAGGTGTCCCTATTGCTAACACGCAACTCATACATCTTATGGAAAAGATTATGCCATTGGCATTGGATGTAGGATCTTCTTATTTTGAAACAGCGACAGTGCTGGCGTTGAGCCACTTTAGTATGCATCAGGTGGATGTAGAAATTTTAGAAGCAGGCGTGGGAGCAAAGCTAGATGCAACTACGGCAGTGCCTGCAGATGTAGGTGTATTGACACCTATTGCTTTGGATCATCAAGATTGGCTGGGTGATGATTTGGCATCCATTGCCCAAGATAAGGCATATGTTTTTCAAGGTTGTGACATTAAGGTGAGTGCACCTCAGACATCAGAAGTGAAGCAGGTCTTATCGCAGCTCAATGACAATGTTGTTGAGGCTAAACCTTTGCTTGAGCCATTGGCGATGTTGGGTGTTCATCAACAAGAAAATGCAGGTGTGGCTTGGCAAGTATTGCAGCAGCTTCAGAAGCATTATCAGGCATTTGCACCCTTAGACTTGAACTGTTGTTTGCAGGTGTTGAAACAAACAAATATTGCTGGTCGTTTGCAGGTGCGTAACTACCTACAGCACACTTTCTGGTTAGATGCGGCACATAATAGCCATGCAATCGATGCTTTGCTGCCAACACTAGCTTCATTAGGTTATATGTTTGATGCGATTATTTTATGCACAAGGCAAGATAGGGATTTGAGTGACTGTGTGTCGAAACTGAAGCCATTTACGCATAAAATGGTGGTGATGACAGGGCATGGCAAACATGCTTATGCTTCAGTAGAGCAAGCACTTGAAGCGGAAACAAAAACTGTGACTTCAGGGCGATTTCTTGTTTTAGGCTCTTTTGTAACCTTAGGTTCAGTTCAGCAATGGATGGAACAACATGAGCTTTAGCATTCATATTAACCATGAGAAACAATGGTGGTAAGTTTATGTGTACTTTCATGAAAGGAAAAATGATAAATATTGTGTTTATGGTATTTTATATCATCATTTGTGCATGAGTTCAATATATGTAGATGCTGAAGAAATTAAACGCTTTGAAGCCATTGCTGCAGAATGGTGGGATCCTGATGGTCGGTTTAAACCATTGCATCAAATTAACCCTTTACGTTTGGATTATATTGCACAGCGCGTAGATTTAAGTGCCGCTAAAGTTTTAGATGTTGGCTGTGGTGGTGGTCTGCTTGCTGAAGGCATGGCAAAGCGTGGTGCTGAGGTGACAGGTATTGACCGCTCACCCAAGGCATTAAGTGTTGCTGCTGTTCATGCAGAGCAGTCAGGTGCGCAAGTGGACTATCAAGAAAACGATGCGGAAACATGGGCAGAAACACATCAGGACACATATGATGTGGTGACTTGTTTAGAGGTGTTGGAGCATGTTCCTGATGTGGAACGGGCGGTTCAAGCTTGTGCTGATATGCTTAAGCCTGGTGGTTTGTTTTTCTTTGCCACATTAAACCGTACACCAGAGTGTTATCTTAAAGCTATTATTGGTGCTGAATATGTGATGGGTTGGCTGCCTAAGGGCACACACCAATACAATAAATTTATTCGCCCATCAGAGATGGTTCAGGCGGTTCGTCATGCTGGTTTAGAAGAGCAGGATATGCAGGGAATGAGTTATCGAATGTTATTGGGGCAGTTTCATTTGTCGCATAACTTGAATGTGAACTATTTAGGTTTTGCGCGGAAACCCGCCTAAGTAGGTGGTTGTGCCTAGGCTTATTGTTGTTTTCTTTTGTTTGCTGCCTATGTATGCAAGTGCAGCAACCATGGTTGCTGATAAAATACAGCAAGACAGCTACGGGCAAATTTCAGCTTCAGGGCAAGTTCAAGTTGAAGGTAAAGATGTTCGGATTAAAGCTGATTATTTACAAGTTGATGCAGATTCTCAAGCTGGTGTTTTACAACAAGCTACAGTGTACTTTGATGGTTACACGCTCAAAGGCGAACGTTTGCAGCGGATTGACCTTGAAAAATTCAAAGGTGAAAATGTTGAGTTTAGTACTTGTCCAGAAGATGAATGGGCATGGTCAATTGTTGCTGATGAAGCAAGTTTAGATAAAGAAGAAGGTTTATTTACAGCAAAAGGTGCTTGGTTTGAATGGGGTGGTGTTCCTGTATTGTATGCACCTATTTGGCGGCAAGCCTTAAGTCGTCGTTCGGGTTTTTTGATGCCTAAGGTTGCCAATAGTAGTCGTAGGGGGTCTGAATTGATCTTACCTTTTTATTGGGCAGCGGCACCCAATTGGGATGTTCTGTTTAAGCCTCACTGGATGTCGAAACGGGGGATGATGTCAGATGTTGAGTGGCGATATATGTCCAATCAATATCGAGCTTCGGTACAAGTGCAAAGTATTTATGATGAACAAACACAAACACAACGGGGGCGATTGCTGAGTGATACCATTTGGAAGTTTAGCCCTGCGGTTCAGGCTAATATTAATATTGATGCAATTATGAAGGATGATGGCTTATATGTTGCAGACTTTCCTTTGTTGGGGGAAAATGTATCCAAAGCATACTTAACCAGTAGTGCTGCTTTAAGTTGGAAAGAAGGACGAGATAGTGCAACGCTAAGCACTAGGTATCAACAACGTTTGGGGGGGCTAAGTAATGATGGTACATTGCAAGTCTTGCCACGTTTTGAAACGCAAAATTATGTCGATATTGGTTTGTCCTCACAACTATCGATACAACAACAAACAACCCAATTTGATAGGGTTTTAGGCTTTTCAGGTGTTCGTTCAGGTCTAAAGTCATCGCTTACCATACCATGGTATATGCAAGGTGGTGCAGTATCGCTTTTTTGGGGTATTCAAGGGCAAGTTGTAGGTTACGATACACAAAACTTTACAACACAAACCACGTCCTATGCTGCTTTAGCTTCGAGCTTGCAGCTTGAAGCACCGTTTGAGCGTGTGTTTGGAGAACAACAATGGCGGCATGAAATTAAACCTATTTTGCGTATTGATGTGTCAACGGCACCCAATCAAGTTGATATACCTCAATATGACTCAGTTCTGTTGCCTTTAAGTATTACCAATATTCTGCAAGGTAACCGTTACTCGGGTTGGGATAGGTTTGAGCATATGCAGCGGTTAAGCCTTTTGTTGGAGTCATCATTGGAACACAAGAGTGAGCAGCTGGATGTGCGTAGGGTACTTGAAGGGCAATTGGGTTTGGTGTGGGATGACTTGCAAACATCGGTTGATGCGAGTGTTGATGCACCACCAGTCAGTCGCGTGTCCAATTTGTTGGCAGAAATAACTTGGTTGCCTAGCGGGCAAACACGGCTTTCGGTAGGGGGGCAGCACGACCCTAAATTGAATGATTGGGTGGAGTCTCATGCTAGCTTGCGCTGGTCTGGTGAGCAGCAGCAATATTTGGCTGCCTCATGGCAGCGGACTAAAGCCAGCCACTCATCTGCTTTAGAGTCATTGAATGCAAGTGGGCAAGTACAGCTAAATCAGCACTGGCATACATATGCTTCAGTTCAATATGATTTGTTAAAAGACTATACGCTGCAGGCTATTGCAGGCTTGAAATATGAGCATGCATGTTGGCGTTTGGGTGTGGAAAGATACACTAACTACTTGGTTGGCAGCAGTGGTACCAATGATATTGGCACGCGCATCTTGCTCGAATTTGATGGTCTAGGTAGCTTTGGTGATGGATAATTTTGTGAGGTTTATTTTGATTAGTAAGAGAAGTATTTTGGTTTTTACGTTTGCAATGTTTGTCTCAGCACAAGCTTATGCTGAGCGTTTGGATGCGATTGCAGCCGTGGTAAATGGTGAAGTCGTAACTTGTTACGAGGTTGAGCAAGCTGAAAAAGCTTTAAAAGACCAGTTGGTTCAGCAGGGCATTGCCTTGCCTAGTGATGATGTGATTTATCAACGAAGTTTAGATGAGCGTGTGATGCGAGTATTGCAACATCAAGAAGCACAAAATCTTGAAATAAAGGTTAGTGCTGAAGAAGTTGCGGCAGCTATGGCAGATGTTGAAAAACGCAATAAACTTGAGCCTGGGCAACTGGAAAGTGTGCTTAAAGCGCAAGGTATTGATGTTGATGACTATCGCAGAACATTAAAAGATAGGTTATTGAGTACACGGCTTATGAATATTGCTGTGCGCTCAAAAATCAGTATTAGTGAAGAAGCGATGCGTGAGTATTACCGTAAACATTTGAAAAACCCTAAGCCTGTACGTGAAGTTCGTGTTGCACAGTTATTTATCGCACTGCCAGCTGAAGCAGACTCAGTAGAAGTAGAAGCAACACGACAGCGGGTAAATAGTTTGTATCAACAGTTAAAGTCAGGTGCTGATTTTGCGCGTATGGTTACCTTGGAATCGGATGCGCCTGATTCAACTTCAGGTGGTGATATGGGTTGGGTGTCTCCTGGAGCCGTTAAAGGTGCTTTTGCACAAGTATTTAAGCTTAAAGTGGGTGAAATAACCGATGTGATTCGTTCCTCGGGTGGTTTTCATATCCTTAAAGTTACTGATGAACGTATGCGTAAACCGCAAAATACGGAAGCCTATGAAGAAGTACATGCAAGACATATCTTGATTAAGATTCCTGATAGTGCTGATATGAATACACAAATAAAAATTAGACGGCGTGCTGAGAAAATTGCTGAGGAAATGCAGGGTGTTTCGGATGAAGCTTTCGCTGTTCGAGCTAAAGAATTATCGCAAGGACCAAGTGCTTCTCGAGGTGGTGATTTAGGTTGGTTTAAACCAGGACAGATGGTTCCAGCATTTGATAAGGTTGTTTTTTCTATGAGGGCTGGTGAAACAAGTGGCGTGGTAGAGACACAGTTTGGTTTGCATATCATTCGCGTGGTGGAAAAACGAAAAGTAAACCCCAATGCATTTGAAGCACGCAAAGCTGAAATTAAGCAGCGTTTGATTGCTGCTGAAATGCAGCAGCAAGTCCCACGTTGGTTAAATAGCCTAAAAGAACAAGCACAAATTCAAGAGGTGAGTTGTAAAGACTTATTGCCTAAAGCGAAGGCTGACAAGGCCACAGCAGATATTACAGATAAAAATCAACAAGCATTGGTTGAAAAAACAGAAGCTGCAAGAACAGAACAAATGCAGGATGAGGCAAAGAATGCCTTAATGGCTTGGAAGTCGGCATGGCAGAATAAGGATATGTCTGCTTATTTTTCAGCTTATGATGAGCATGTTTCGCCCAATGCAAAGTTTGCCAATTTTGCGCAATGGAAAAAATATAAGCAACGGGTTATACCCAAACATCAGAATATTCATTTAGATATTGAAATTGCTGAGGTTGAAGTAAAGCCTAGTGCAGATGAAGTGAGCTTTATTTTTAATCAAACTTTTAAGTCCAATCAGCTAGAAGATCATGACCGTAAACAGGTTGTGATGCGTAATGTAGGTGGAGCTTGGAAAATCGTTAAAGAAGTTACGCTTTAACCCAAGACGTGATTGAAGAAGAAACGATAATGAAATCATTTGTATTAACGCTGGGTGAACCTGCAGGTATAGGCCCAGATTGTGTATTGCTGGCATTTCAAGCCCAGCCTGAGATATTTCACAATATTGTTGTGATTGGCAAACGTGGTTGGCTTACAAGTCGTGCGAAAGTATTGGGCTTATCCATACCTGTTTTAGATTGTGATGCATCATTTGCAAGGGATGTGACGAAAGATGCTCTTTGGGTTTATGACCCTACAGATGACGAAATGCGTACTGTTATTGCTGGTAAACCTTCAGTTGAAGAAGCTGAATCTGTGGTACAATGTATTCGTATTGCTGCAGAAATGTGCATGACTAAACAAGCCGTGGGTTTGATTACGGCACCTATTGAAAAAGCGGTTTTAAAAGATGCTGGTTTTGCTTTTCCAGGGCATACGGAGTTTCTAGCTGATATTGCAGGCGTTGAGCGTGTGGTCATGATGTTGGCTTCACAGATGGTACGCATTGCACTTTTGACTACGCATGAGGCGATTAAAGATGTACCAAGCTTACTTAATCAGGCAGATACCATCACCAATATTCGTATCACTTACCAAACCATGCAGCAGCAAATGGGCATACCAAACCCACGCTTGGCATTGTGTGGTTTAAACCCGCATGCAGGGGAACAAGGTCATTTTGGTAGAGAAGAAATTGATATTTTAGCACCAGCATTAAAAGTTTTAGCTGAGCAGGGTATAGAGGTTGATGGCCCACTTCCCGCAGACACGCTTTTTTCAGCGGATATGCGTCAGCATTATGATGCCATTGTATGTTGTTACCATGATCAAGGTTTAATTCCCATTAAAGCATTAAGTTTTGGTGACACAGTGAATATTACATTAGGGCTACCCTTTATTCGTACAAGTGTTGACCATGGCACAGCACTAAATCGTGCAGGAACAGGTAATATCAGTTATACTAGTTTAATAGCTGCAATTGAAATGGCACAAAGCCAATATCGGAGTATAACATGATTGAAGATATGGTTGGGAAAGTTTTGTTAGCAACACCTTCAATGATTGACCCTATGTTTAAAGATAGTGTGGTATTGCTTTGTCATCATGATGATGAAGGTTCTATGGGTTTGGTATTGAATAAAACCCAAGGCATTAGTGTGTTTGATGTATTGGATGATATGGGGCTTTGTGATGCGCCGCTAGCTAAAGGGCAAGCGCAGATGAAGTTTGGCGAGCAGTGGGTTTGTGAAGCAGGACCTGTGGATTCATACCGTGGTTTTGTTTTGCATGCTGACCATACCATTTATGATTCTACAATGCGTATTCACGATGATTTATACTTAACAACATCCAAAGATATTTTGGAGG
Source organism: Ghiorsea sp. (assembly GCA_027080505.1). Classification (GTDB taxonomy): domain Bacteria; phylum Pseudomonadota; class Zetaproteobacteria; order Mariprofundales; family Mariprofundaceae; genus Ghiorsea. The sequence goes on along the minus strand of JALWRX010000112.1, from coordinate 27,134 downwards.
AATTAGCACAAGGCAAAGGGCCTGAGAAATTCCTTTTATTGTTAGGTTATGCGGGTTGGAGTGCAGGACAATTGGAACAAGAAATGATAGAAAACGACTGGCTTTTGGGTTATGCCACACCTGCTTTGGTTTTTGATACACCTGCAGAAGATAAGTGGACATTAGCAGCACATGGTATTGGTATTGAGCGCGGTCAATTAAGTACACAAATTGGTCACGCATAAAAGGTAAGATAAGTATGCATGTATTGATTGTTTTTCATTCGGATTATGCACATACGCAAGCTGTAGCCGAGGCTATTGCAGCAGGTGCTCAAGCAGCCCTTACGGATGCAGATGAAGCGGCTGATATTGCTTTAAAGCAAGCTGTTGATGTTCATCTTGATGATATGCGCTCTGCCGATGTGCTTATTTTTGGCTCACCAGTGCATATGGGAAGTATGGCTTGGCAAATGAAACAGTTGATTGATTCGGGTTCTAAGCTTTGGATGGCAGGTGAACTTGAAGGTAAAGTTGGTGGTGTGTTTGCAACGTATGGTGGATATGGCGGTGCAGGTGGTGGTGTAGAGCAAACATTGGTCGCACTACATGCCAACTTTTTAGAGCATGGCATGTTGGTATGTGGTTTCCCACGCTCACTTTCGGGTTATGCATATGCAGGGTTACACTGGGGTTTGGCTGTGCGTACAGGGAATGAAGAAGGTATGCCGGATGGTGTTGACGATACTGCACTGCTTGCAGCGCGAGCATATGGTGCCCATGTGCTGGAAACTGCCCTTCGTTTAAAATAATAAAAAAGGTTTAATTTTAATGTCCGTTTATACAGAGCTTACAACACAAGATTTTGAGCACATTCTTGCGAACTATAGTCTAGGCAAGTTACAATCTTATACAGGCATTGCCGCAGGCATTGAAAACAGTAACTTCTTTATTGATATGCAAGATGGACAGCGTTATGTGTTGACTGTTTTTGAGCGTTTGAATGCCCAAGAGTTGCCATATTTCATGCGTTTAATGAAACATTTAGCAACACATGGTTTGCAAAGCCCTGATGTGATGGTACGAAAAGATGGAACGCTTATTTTTGATTTGAACACAGAAGATGGCATCAAACAAGGCTGTATTGTATCATGTTTATCGGGTGAAACTTTGGACTTCCTTAATGAAACCCAGCTTGAGTCATCAGGCAAAGCTTTGGCGACCTTGCATGTTGCAGGCAGTAATTTTACTGAACACCGCGATAACCCAACGGGTTTTTCGTGGCTTGAAGATACTATATCAGAGATGCAAGCGGATGTAGCCAAAACTTATGGTCAAGATGCGGTAGATTTACTTTATGATGAGCTGGCATACCAAAAGCAACAGCAGTTTGAAGGTTTACCTAGTGGTGTGATTCATGGGGACTTATTCGTAGATAACATTTTATTTCAGGGTAACCAAGTATCAGGTGTGATTGATTTTTATTATGCCCATGATGCCGCTTACGCCATGGATATTGCCATAGCCATCAATGCGCAAGCGATTGTATTGGCTGATGATGACAAACAACGTATGGTCTCATTTTTAGAGGGTTATGAATCCAAACGTGCGTTGACGGCTGATGAAAAAGACGCACTCAATGGTTTATTGCGTTTGGGCGCATTGCGCTTTTGGGTATCGCGTTTGTTTGATGCTTTGTACCCAAGGGGTGGGGCTATGACGCAAACCAAAGACCCTGAGGAATACCGTCACAAACTTTTATTGCACCGAACTTAATTTGTACGGGTTAATGATTGCCTTTAGAGCTTAAAGGAACTACCTTAAATTGTGATGCAGCTTGCGGAATCATTGATATGATTGTTTACGGTCTCGGCTGTTGAGGAGTTCATGGGTATTCTATTAAAGAAAAATACATTTTGGATTGGGTTGTTGGCTACTTTGTTGTTAGTTATGCAGTGGCTGCACCTTTCTCCTATTCCACAAATAAACCAGTTCATTTATGACCATAGCATACAATTGGTACATAAAAACCCCAGTCATGCAGAGGATATTGTGTTGGTCAGTATTGATGCTGATGATCTTAGTCAGCAAGATAGCGATTTGCGGCTTAAGCAAGCTATTGCCAATGTATTGGCGGTAGTGCGTGAGGCCAAAAGTAAAAGTATTTCAATTTTGATACCACTTGATAAGCGTGAAGCTGATTCTAGTCTCAGTTATTTGGATAATATCGAAGCTTATTTGCAGGGTATGAAAAAACCTAAGTCTGATATTCAAGCATTAACCAGTTTAGTGAATATGGCGCGTGATGATTTAGATATTGATAGCCTTTTAGCCAAAGAAATTCAAAGGGCAAAACATATTTACCTACCTTTCTACATTGCGAAACCATTGGCTAAGTTGCCTGATTTCTTGAAATCATCGGTCTTATATGCCCAGAAGCAACAAAATGCGAATCATATGACTTGGTTTATGCCGCAGCGTTATGAAAGGGGGGCGGTTTACGCTGATGCATTCCCATTGCAGCAGCTGGCTAAGGGTGCGTATGGCTTAGGTTATTTATCGACTTGGTATGATGCTACTGATGGGCGGGTGCGTAGTGTGCAACTGACAAAAAACTATGCTCAAACATGGGTGGCAAGTTTACCTTTATTATTGTCTGCTGAGATGATGAATTTACGTGCTAAAGATATTGTATTTTCACCTATGCAGTATGTAACATTAGCCAACAAACGTATTCGTCTTGATGACACGCAGCGTATTTTACCCCATTTTTATACTGCTTTGGATGATAACAGTTCAGTTTTCCAACATTATACATATCAACAGTTGATGTCAGGAGATGCTGCTAAACAGCTTCGCGGTAAAATGGTGATACTGGATGCGCCAGACCAATTTCAAGCTATTTACACGCCAATTGGTGAGCTGACAGGGCCTGCTGAGTTGATGGCACACACGGTAACCAGTCTAATCAACCAAGATGTTTATGCGCAGTCACCCGATATGGTATGGGTGGTATTGGCTGTGTTTGTATTACTTCTGTTATATTTAACCTTTGCCTTGCCAAAATTACGTTTGATGACAGGTGTTTTGTTAAGTCTATTTTTATTGGTGCTGTTGCTTGCAGGTGAAGTATATATGCTTCTTGGTCAGCAGGTGTGGTTGTATGGTGGAATCAATATGTTGCTCTTATTTGTTGGTGCATCGTTGTTACTGACGAGAAAAGTTGTACAAATTATATACCATAAGCAAACCCAAGAAATGGCGCAAGTCAACAAGCAGCTTGGTTTGATGTTGCAAGAAAAAGGCAAATTAGAACAAGCTTTTGAACGTTTTCAAAAACTTCCTATCACCAAAGATAGTTTGAACTTATTATATAATCTGGCATTAGATTTTGAGCGAAAACGTAAGTTCAATAACACCGCTGCGGTGTATCAATATATTTTACAGCACCAGCCTGATTTTAAAGATGTAGCCAAACGCATGATTACGGCTGAGAAAATGCAGCATGCTTCAAGTATGGGGACAGGGCAGTTTAGTACGATTACTTCGTTATTAAGTCAAGGTGATGAAAAACCTATGTTGGGTAGGTTTGTTTTGGAAAGAGAATTGGGTAAAGGGGCTATGGGTGCGGTTTATCTTGGTAGAGACCCCAAGATTGATCGTGTGGTTGCTGTGAAAACATTGGCACTGGCAGAAGAGTTTGAAAGCACTGAAGTCAAAGAGGTGGAACAACGCTTTTTCCATGAAGCCAGCGCAGCAGGGCGTTTAAATCATCCGAATATTGTCACCATTTATGATGCCGCAGAAGACCATGACCTAGCTTATATCGCTATGGAATATATTGAGGGTAAACCGTTGAGTGATTTTGCGCAAAAGAACACGCTTTTGCCCGTACCAGTGGTGCTCAATATTATAGCTAAAATTGCCGATGCCTTGGATTATGCAGGCAAAAAAGAAATTGTGCATAGAGATATTAAACCTGCGAATATTATGTATCATGAAGAAAGTGGTACAGTCAAAGTCACCGACTTCGGTATTGCGCGTATTGCTTCATCAGGACGCACCAAAACGGGAATGATTTTGGGTACACCATCATTTATGTCGCCAGAGCAAATGAATGGGCAACCTGTAGATTCCCGCTCAGATATTTTTTCATTGGGTGTTACTATGTATGTGTTGCTAACGGGCGTAAAACCTTTCCAAGGCGACTCCTTGGCTGCGATTTCTTATAAAATTGTGAATGATAAACACCCAGATATTTTGGAGGTTCGCCAAGACTTGCCAACATGCGTTAAGAGCATCATCAATAAGGCATTGCAAAAAGAACCTGATAAACGCTATCAAACAGGTGGCACTATGCGCAGGGCGTTACTGCGTTGTCTTAAAAATGCTGTGGAGAGTGAAGCTACCGGATAATGGCTGAAACAATACCGCCGCCGACCAATTCATCATCCACATAAAAGGCGGCAACTTGACCTGGGGCAGTGGGGCGTTGTAGTTCATCAAAAGTAAGTATGGTATTGCTACCATCAATTTGAATCTTGCACGCAGAAGGATGCATTTGATAACGTACTTTGGATAATACATTTTCATCTGCTTTAATATCACGTAACCAAGTCGTTCCTGAGACATGAACTTCACGAATCAGTGCATCTTCTGGAGGGGCAACAATCACACGTGCAGTTGCACCATCGAGTTCGACAACATGCCAAGGACCATTGGGAAGCCCCAAACCTTTACGTTGCCCCAATGTGTAGTGCGCAATGCCTTGGTGACGACCAAGGATATTACCTTCTCTATCCATAATATCACCAGCCCTAAAACCAGCTTCAGCACCTTCTTTTTTAAGGAAAGCAATGCGATTTCCTGCAGGGATAAAACAAATATCTTGCGACTCGTGTTTTTCAGCCGTCATCAAATTATAATGGCGGGCTAAAATGCGCGTACCATCTTTTTGCAAATGACCCACAGGGAACAAGATACGAGCGACTTGGTCTTTGTTGGTGGTAGCTAAAAAATAGCTTTGGTCTTTGATTTGGTCGTTACCACGATAGATGTGTACACCTTCTGCATCATCATTGCGTTGTACATAATGCCCTGTTGCTACATATTCGGCTTCTAACTCATCTGCGGCATTGAGCAATGCGCCAAATTTCACAAAACGATTACAACGCTCGCAAGGGTTGGGGGTGCGCCCTGTTTCATAATCTTCAATAAATGGGTTGATTACGTTTTCCCTAAAGTTTTCACGCATATCCATATTGTAAAATGGGATGCCGATTTGGTCGCAAACACGGCGTGCATCATAGGCATCATCCAATGAGCAACATGAACCATGACCAGAAACTTCATCACGGTTGTAATCCCAAACATGCAAGAATACACCAATCACATCAGCACCCGCTTCTTTAAGCAGTGCAGCAACCACTGAAGAATCCACACCACCAGACATCGCAGCAATCACACGCACACCTTTGAGGTGCGACAAATCGGGTTTTAGTGATGTGATGTCAGTTGTGCTCATGAATGCTCCCGTTATAGGTATAAAACAAAAAAGCCTACATGTTTTGCAACAGTGTAGGCTTTAATTGAGATTGTATAAAAGTTCTACAGGCTGTCGCGAAGCATTTTTTCATGCTCAGATAATGAGCGTTCAAATGCAGGGCGCTCGAAAACTCTGTCCATATATGCTTCTAGGTTTGGCCAGTCTATGGTGTTAATACCATTAGACTCTAAGCGCCACAATACTGGAGCCAACGTAATGTCAGCTAAAGTATATTGTTCACCAATAAAGAATACTTGGTTTGCTAGGTAACCATCTAAAGATGCTAAATATGCTTTCATTTTTTTGCTTGGTTCAGACTTCTTCTTCAAGCGAACCAAGTTGTAGTGCAATGGATACACTTCTTCTTCAATACGCATCACAGCCAAACGCATTTGTGCGCGTTCTGCAGGTGAGCCTGGTTTAAGTGGTGGGTGTGGATAGCGTTCGTCCAAGTATTCATTGACAACAGAGGGTTCAAAAAACACAACGTCACGGTCAATAACAGTTGGTAATTTACCATAGGGGTTGATTTTCATGAAATCGGCGGGGAGGTTGTCTTCATCCAACTCAAAGGTTTCAACAGGCAACTCTTTTTCAGCCAACACAATACGAGTACGGTGTGAATCAGGTGAAATGCCACTTGAATATAACTTAATCATTTACTTCCTCCAGCAAAAAAGGTTGCGGAATATAGCATTATTTACAGAAAAATAAAGGTGATTTATCTAGGGAAGCTCTGAACAAGTCATGAATTCGTATTTTGCGTCCAGAACATCCAAAATCGTTGTTGTGCATTTGAGCAATAGCCTTGCTATTACTTGCAACCCACGCCTAGATTTTGAATGTTCTGAATCACAACCTACTTTATCCAGACTTATTCAGAGCTTCCCTAGGGTTTGTTAGAGGTCAGATTGTAACCAGTCGTGTGCTTGGTGAATGGCTGATAACAAGTGTTGGTCAATGGCATAATATGCAGCAATGGCTGATGCTAGGCGACAGCCTGTGCCATGTAGATTTAAGGGTGAAATATCTTGTTTAACATGCTCAAATATTTCGATATTACCTTGAGTGTCGCAGTAAATATCACGTAATATATTGCCTTGTCCGTGTCCGCCTTTGAGTAATACAGGGGTTTGGTAGGTCAAAACCAAGGCTGAGGCAGTTTCAACAGGGTCTTGAACTTCTTTGCCGAGGAAATAAGTGGCTTCTTGTAAGTTGGGTGTCCAAAGTATGCTGTGTTGAAGTAGCTTTTGATAAGAAGCTTTAGCGGTTTTCTCTTCAAAGAGTAGTTTGCCTGATGATGCAATCAATACGGGGTCAACAATCAAAGGTGTGTTGCCAAGAAATGGTATGAGTGCTCCGATATGGGCTTGGTCATACAACATCCCAGTTTTGATACATGCCACATCATAAAAGCTGGTGATAGCTTGTAGCTCAGCTTCAAATTGGGCTATAGAAGAAGCTTGGATATACAATATTTCTTTGGGGTTTTGTGCTGTGAGTGCTGTGATTGCGGAGCAACCTTGTACGCCTAAAGTATCAAACACCCGTAAGTCCGCTTGAATGCCTGCGCCAGCGCAAGAATCTGAGCCGCCTACACTTAGGCAGACGGGGCGTTGTTCCACAAGTTCACCATATTTGTTGCATTATCTTGAATCTCTTTGGCAGTACCATCAAATAAACTAGAAATCACGGCTGCATAGGTTGCGCCAGCAGCTTTAATCATCACAATATTATCCAAGTTGATGCCACCAATGGCACAAACCTTAGCATCAGGAAACATGGCACATGCTTTAGCTAAGCGGGGCAGTCCAATCACAGGCACATCAGCTTTGGTTTTTGAGGCAAAGACTGCACCAAAAGAAATATAATCTGCGCCATATTGCAGGGCAGACTTGGCATATTGGGCATCTGCACGTGCGGTGATACCAATGATGAAGTCATCAGAGACTTGGCTGCGAAGTTTGGCAAGCTCAGGCGCATCATCTTTGCCCAAATGGACCCCATCCGCACCACTTTCTGAGGCAAGTTGCATAGAATCATTGATGATAAGCGTGGCTTGATATTTTTGCGTGAGTTCGCGCAAAGCTTTAGCCCGTTTTAAACCACGCTTAAACCCTTGTTTCTTGTCGCGAAGCTGTAAAATCTTCACGCCACCAAGCATGGCAGCCTCTGCCTTTTCAAGCAGGGTTTCTGTGTCAATATCAGTGGGGAGTATGCCGTAGATGCCATTATTCATTTTCTTTCCGATCATGGCGGGAGTGTAGCGCGAGGGGGTAAGATTGTCTTTACTTCCCAAACGATCATAAGCCTCTTTTAACCCGTTAAATGTGTGAAATAAGAACTCACCTAGGTAAGTATTAAAAATTCACCTTATTTTATTTAAGATTTTTTTAATCTCACTTTGGTTTAAAGGCTTTCTGCTTTCGTATCGCACTCTACCATTAATAGATAAAAACCTAACTCTAAATTTGTTTTTGGGGTTCATTTTTTTGGCTACGTTAACTGCTGTGTGATAGCCATGTTTATATTCGCTTTCATTACATGAGATGATGAAAATTAATTGTGAGTTTTCTACTTCATGTCCCCAAGAGACTAAAGTATTATTTTGCTTGATATACTTTGTGTTTTTGAATGAAGGTGTTTCAACAAGTAGCACAGTTCCGTTGGCTACTGAGAAATTATATTCTTTTTCAAGTTGGCTCTGAAGATTTGTGCTTCGATATATGTTTCCCTTATTTGTAGAGAGTATTGGAAAATCCAAAACTTCAGCAAAAGCATTTGCGGGTAAAAGTAAGGCTATAATAAGTAATGTTGAGTTTAGCATTTGACACTATGCTCCATATTCATAAGAGCAGAGTGACTAAAAGCTTGGGAAGCGTCAAGTATGCTTTGTGTTCCACAGGGGTGTTTTTCTGTTCATTTTTGCGCAGCCAAAAACGAATCATAAATCCGCAGGACAGCGGATTTAGGCGCACTTTAGTGCGGGGCTTGCCCCTGAGAGGCATGGATGCCTCGAATCAAAAACCTACCCCTACACGCTGTGTATTTCCTCAGTAGCTAACAAAAGCGGGCGCAGAATTAGAATATTCTGCTTTATCCCTTCTTTTGCTAACTATTTCGGCACAGCTATAGCAGGGGAGGTGATGTCATTTCGACCGCAGCGTAGCGGAGTGGAGAAATCTACAAGATGCCTCTAGGCTGGTTGGCATGAAAGATGAGATACTTCGACTGCGCTCAGTATGACACCTTTCTTCGTGTCCTTCGTGGTTCAATAACTCAATCAATCAGTTTTAATAAATCCGTGAAGTGCGGCAAGCTCACCACTTTATCTGCATATTCAGCAGGCACATCTTGGTAACCATGTTCTGCAAAGGCAACCGTGTGACATTCAGCAGCAAAACCTGCTTCAACGTCAAAACGCGTATCACCAACCATCACTGTTTCACTGTGGTCAACACCCATAGCGCGACAACATTCTAGCAACATGTCAGGTGCTGGTTTTTTTGCGAAACCATCTTCTGGTGATAGTGCTAAGGTCATGTAGTCATCCAGACCCAATGCGGCGGTTACTTTAACACGCGCTTTGGCAGGTTTTGCAGTAACGATACACATGGGAATACCTTTGGCTTTAATGGCATCCAATGTTTCGGTCACACCAGGAAGCATTTTGCCTTCATCAGCGGGATGTTGTTCATAAAAATCAGTAAAAGCATGGTACATTGCCATGGTGTCAGGGTGATCCATAGGTTTTCCAAGCACGTTTGAGGCAAGTTTTTGTGCACCGCCGCCAACGTGGGGTTGGGTTTCTTCTGTGGTCATTTGGAAGTCATAACCTAGTTTTTTCAAGGCGCGGTTGGCATTGGCGCGAATGTCAGGCAAGGCATCAATCAATGTGCCGTCCAAATCAAAAATGAATGCTTTAATATTACTCATATTATCCTCTCAAAACTGGCGATTTCTGCCAGTACATCTGTATTTTGCTCATTATCTTTCAAAACTTGTATGTGTTGCCGCACTTTATCGTCATTATTTGCCAGTTGCTTTAATGCCCACACTGCATGCCCGCGAATCAAAGGCTCATCATCGTTTAATACATCCAACAATTGCGGTACGAAATCAGTGTCACCGCTATTGCCCATAGCAATGCACACATTGCGCAAAAGACCAGCTCGTTTGCTGCGTTTTATGGCAGATTTACGAAACATTTGGCGAAAGCCTTCATCATCCAAAGCGAGAAGCTTAGCAAGCTCAGGCAAAAAAGTATCCTCGCGTGGTTTGAGGAAATCGACTTCAGGTATCTCAACCTTACCATTCCAAGGGCAAATCGTTTGGCAGTCATCGCAACCGAAAATGCGATTGCCCATAGGTTTGCGCAAGTTTTCAGGAATGAAACCTTTGAACTCAATGGTTAAATACGAAATGCAAAGCCGAGCATCCACGATATAGGGGGAGACAATCGCGCCTGTTGGGCAGGCAGGTATGCAGTCGGTGCATGTGCCACAATGCAAAGTGGCTTCGGAATCGGGCTCAATATTTGCCGTGGTAAAAAGCTCGGCTAAGAAAAACCATGAGCCATATTTGCGGTTGATACTAAGTGAATGTTTACCCTGCCACGCTAAACCACCTTTGGCAGCCAATGCATGTTCTAATACGGGTGCTGTATCCACATACACACGTTGCCCATGTTGACCCAACAAAACATCCAAATCTCGGGCCAAAGCTTTAAGTTTTTTCTTCATGAGTTCGTGGTAATCGTCACCTCTAGCATAACTGGCAATAATACCTTGTTGAGGTCTGGCATTTTCATGATTGGGTGGGGAATATGGCATACCCAAAGAAATCACGGTTTGAATATCATCCAACATAGTGGCTGGATTTTTGCGTCTATGCGTGCGTACTTCTTCTCCCATATAATCCATATCACCATACATTCTTGCATCTACCCACCTATCCAAAGCGGCTTGGTTAAGTGCATCTACTTGAGGCTGTGTGAATGCGCACAAGGCAAAGCCGTGTTGCTGAGCTAGGCTTAGGATGTTCTTTTTGGTGTTTGTGTTAAACATAAGGGTCAACATTTAAGCATATAATTTCTTTGTGCATAGAGAAAATTTAACAGCCACGCAAGTTTGATGTAGGCTGCGAGCTATAGAAACTAGACTGTAGGAGCTATGATGCAGCAAGCAAAGGCTTTGGAAAAAGTATTGATGGAAGAGCTTAAAGATTTTGGTGTGACATCATTACAAGATAAAGCTGTACAAGTCTTTTTAAAAACGGCACAAAAATACATCAAACAGCAAAAGTTCACTGAAGCTGCACATCGTTATGCAGCATTGGCAATGATATTGGGTGAAGAAAACCCAAATATTGCACTACAAGCAGCACAAGCTTATCAAAAAGCCGATGATAAGGCGTCGGCAGCACGTTGGTTTTTACAAGCTGCAAATGATTTTGCGAAGCATTATCCATCCAAAGCCATTGCTGCATTACGCCGATACACCCAATTAAAACCCGATGATGTGACGAACCCCTATCGTATTTACAAGTTGTGTGGTGATGAATACTTAGCAACAGAGTCATTACTGCATGGTTTGAGTGATGAAGATAGGGCGGGGCATAGACTGGTTTCTAGCCAACTATTTCAATCTTTTGATAAATCCAATTTCAATGCACTTTTGCAAGGTTTGCGTTATCGTAAATTGAAAGATAAAGAAGTGTTAAGTAAAATGGGAGACCATGCGCAAACCATGTTTATTGTGATTAGTGGAAAGTTGTCTGGTTATTTAACGCTTCAAGGCAAACGCACCTATCTTGGCGATATAGGTGAAGATGATATTTGTGGTGAAACTGCATATTTTACAGGTGGTCGGCGTACAGCAGAAATTGTAGCTAAAGGTGAAACAGAGGTGTTTGAACTGCCCTATACCCTATTGGATAAATTCCAAGAAGATTTTTCTTCGTTCAAACAAAAAATAGAAGAAAAATATAAGAGCCGTATTTTGGTGAAGCAGCTTGCTTTAACCACAGTGTTTGCCAACGTGGATGCACAAGTACGAGATGATATTGCGTGTAAGATGACAATGACCAACCTGCAAGCTGGGGATACGTTATTCAAGGAAAATGAAACGAGTATAGGCTTATATATTGTGCGTAGAGGTAAGCTCGCTGTAACAATTGATGTCCAAGGTTGCGAAACACTGGTAAAAACTGTGGAAACAGGTGGTGTGGTTGGTGAAATATCCATACTGACCAATGGTAAGCGTACAGCAACGGTGCGTGCGGTATCTGATACTGTATTGATGCACTTGGGTGAACAGAATTATCGTACATATTTTAAGAAATGCCCTGCATTACAGCAAACAGTACAGCAGTTAAAACAAGCACAAGTCAAAGAAACTTTAAACCTTATGAAAAATAGTAAGGCGATTGATGGTGATGATACCTGTTCGATATTATTGAAAAATATTTGGCAAGACCATTGATGCGATAATAGACTTAAGTTTGGCATCGTTTTCATTTGTGAAAGTGACGCTAGTTTGTGCCACTTAAAGTATGCGGAGAAGCTGATGTCTGATGATTTTGATGTAAATGACCCGAAAAATAAAGAAGCCATGGCACATGTGAAAGCTCTTTTGGCGCATTTTGGTGAAGACCCAAACCGTGAAGGCTTGTTAGAAACACCCAAACGCGTGGTCAAAGCTTTTGAAGAATACTTTGCTGGTTATCAAGAAGATCCATCCGAACATTTGAAAAAAACCTTTGAAGAAGTTGAAGGTTATGATGAGCTTGTCATGGTTTCAGATATTGATGTACATAGTCATTGTGAGCATCATTTGGCTCCTTTTTTTGGCAAGGCGCACGTGGCATATATTCCCAATGGACGTGTAGTGGGTTTATCCAAGCTGGGGCGTTTAGTGGATGGTTTTGCTAAACGTTTGCAGGTGCAAGAAAAGCTAACCATGCAAATCCATAATGCTATGGAAGAAGTATTACAGCCTGCGGGAGTGGCAGTCATTTTACAGTGCAAACACTCGTGCATGTGTTATCGAGGTGTTAAAAAACCCGATGCTGTGACAACAACCTCTAAGTTAAGTGGTGCATTTCTGAATAATCCATCTTCACGTTTAGAGCTGTTTCAACTGATTCATAATCATGGGCTTTAGTTTTTATATAAGATTTATGTTGACCTTAGTGGATAATATGAACATCATGCCGTTCGTATTGGTAAGATTTTAGTACAAGCTGGTTTTAAGATTAGTAATTATTAAGAGAAACAATGCAATTTTAAGATGTAACACAAGAAAGAGGAAAGATACATGTCTAATCAAGTAGAAGGAACTGTAAAATGGTTCAATGACGAAAAAGGTTTCGGTTTTATCGAGCAAGAGGGTGGCGATGACGTATTCGTACACCACACTGCGATTAACACTGAAGGCTTCCGTTCTTTAGAAGAAGGCCAAAAAGTAACTATGGAAGTAGTTCAAGGTCAAAAAGGACCACAAGCAGAAAACGTCGTTCCTCAATAATAGTTTTGTAGGAGTTCTGCCTTAGGGCAGACGGTTTCAGTTTTGTTTTTAAAGGCACTGTATTTTTTACAGTGCCTTTTTTATTCAGGTCATTACTGATTTGTTCTTATTAAGTGACGCAATAGATTATCGCGCTCTGTTTTCGCTTGCTGTAGAATGGATTGATAGAAGCGTGCATTTAAGTCACAAACCTTTTTGATACAATCTAGAGGAAACTGAATACGGGTTAGCGTACCCATGCTTACGACATCAGCACTATAGCTTGGGTTCATTTGTGGGATAGCAGCAGAGCAGCCAAGTAAATCTCCCGTTTTTAAAACATGCAACATTAAGCTGCTACCATCGCTGTGTTCGCTGATAAAGTTAACCTTTCCCGTGCAAATAAGGTCAATATATTGAATAGCTTCACCACTACCATAAATCCGTTCTAAGGGCTGGTTGTATTGAAAGCAAGCCTCTTTGGCGAGTATGCGCTGTAAATGTTGGGGAAGCTTGGCAAAAGCAGTATTACACTTCATAGCAACTTGTATTTTACGGGTTTCAGCTTCTTGCCGAAGTGTGGATTCAATTTTTGGGTCTTTTGCAAATAACTTATACACAGCTTGGGCAGGGATTGCCAACAATTGACAATCGCAACAGGCAAGGATATCTGCATTGCGTGGTGTATTATCAAGGAAAGCAAGTTCGCCAATGATTTCACCTGCACGTAAAGTATGTTCAAAATGCTTTTTGCCTGATGTATCTCTGCTCCAAACTGCAAGCTCTCCAGATAATACAATATACATTTGTTGGTCAGTATCACCATAGCGCATCAAATACTGTCCTTCCTTACACTGTATGCGCGTATGCTGGCTTAAAAATGATTGTAATAAGCTTTGTGATGCAAGGTGCAAAAATGGGGTGGTGTAATACTGTTGAACATGTTTTGTTTGATTAACGTATTGCCGAATACTTTCGACTTGTTGCGCTGCATTTATGCTGTGATTGCTTTGTAATAAAGCTTTGAGTTGTTCAAGCAAGAGTTCAGCAGCATCATGTTCCCCAAGTTGAATGAGAGATTCAATTTGGTGCTGTAAATACTTATGTTCTTTAGGGTAGATAGAGTAAAGTTGCTTGTACATGGCAGCACAATGTTGAAATGCACTTTTGGTATCATCATGAAGCTTTGTCATTGTAACATTACGTTATAACTTAGAAATTTCTTGCATCATCTTAATTTTTTGTTGGTCAGCATGTTGCATAAGCTTTTCTTTGAGAGGGGGGTAAGCCACACTAACATTTAATAAGTCATCAAAGGCGATATGTGCGAGTGATACATCTGTTTTGGCGGCTAGCTCTGCCATGCTTGTCGTTTCACCACCACGCAGTGACGTGTCACCTGCGATAGATAAAGGTGGAAGCGGTGATAACATCACTTTTTCTTTATTTCGATTATGCGCCAAGTAACAAACATGACCTTTGATAACGATGTCAATACCATGCACAGGCTTTTTTAAATCGTAAATCAGTGTGTTAGCTTTAAAATGGCGGACGGTAAGTTTTCTTGCAAGATATTTGGTGAGCTTTAAAGGCATGGTTTGAAACACATCATTACGAGCAAGAGCATGTACATGGGTGCGAAAAATAGCACGTTGTTTGAGCATTTTTTCTAGATGTGGGTTGCCAGCAATCATAGCTAAAACTTTTTTCCTTGGAATTTCGACTACTTTCGCAGTTTCCGAAGATACAAAAACATCAATGTCCATAGTGTTGGGTTTAAAATAGGTATGTTCACCTAAAATATCCATCTCACTCACATGCTCTACGAGAATACGTGTACCTTGGGTATTGATGGCAAATGCATCTGCATTACCTTCAACAATTAGGGTAAGGGTGTCGCTTAAATCTTCAGCATGGCATACAGCTTGCCCTTCTTTGAGTGTTTTTTGATGAAGCTTTAACCATAGTTTATTGGTTAATTCATAAATGATTTTTCCTGCAATGGCATGTTTATCATGATCTTCAAAGGCAGTGTCATCCAGTAAGATGCGACCGATTTGTGGGTATTGCTTTGCAAATTCTTTGGCCTCTTTGGGGGAGCGTTTGGCAATAATATCATGCAAATGTTGTAGGGTGATGGTTGCTGTTGCTTCACGTCCTAAGGTTTGTAACATTTTGGCGTACCGCTTTAAATAAGACTCATTGTCAGGGTACATTTCAACCAGATTGGCATAAGTATCAAGGGCTTTCTCAAGCTCCTTTTTTGTGATTTTATTGCCCATCTTTATTTAAGAATCATCGCTCCCTAATGACTCTTCATACATGCATTTCTGAATCATTAGGTTGGGTTGTTGTTTTAAGTCAATTTCTCTAGCCGTGATAGGGTTACCATGGCTATCCATATTGATGTAAACGACAGGGCGCAACGGGAATTTACTATGCACCATGATAACCTGACCAATTTCTCCTGTGTTTAATTGTACGAAAGTTCCAACAGGGTATAGTGATACAGCTTCAATCAATGCTTTGAGTAATATGGGGTCAAAGGCTTTTTTATGTCGGTTGACCAGCTCACGAATAGCATCGCGAGGCAATAAACGCTGACGGTAAGGGCGGATATGAATCAAGGCTTCAAACATGGATAATAATCCAACAACACGAGCAATCCAAGCAATGTCATGCCCTGTTAGCCCCAGTGGACCACTGCCATCATAACGTTCAGCAGCTTGCTCAGCAGCAAGTAAAATACTTTCATGTGTGACATGGCATGATTTTAGGTATTTTACAGCATTTTCAGGGGCTTGGCGAATCAAAGCAAGTTCATCTTTGGTAAGTTTGCCAGCCTTATGACGGACTTCGGTAGGCACCATAGCCATACCAATGTGATGTAACATGGCAGCAGTAGCATGCTCCACAATGGCATGGTGCTGTAGTTGTAAGCGTAAGCTAATTTTGATGGTATAAAGCATCATCATAATAGACTTCTCAACCAAGTCATTTACGCTGCAGTCAGCATTACATATTTGTTTAATATTACGGCTGATTTCTAGCTCTAAAGCATCCAAAACCTTGGTGTTGTCTTCAAGTTGCTCCATCAGAGTTTGTAGCGGGGCATCTAAAATGCTTACATCCGTTGCCTCTTGCTTCTCGGCAGCTTGAAAAATTATTTGTAACGATTGGCTAATTGTTTGCAACCAAGCTGCAACTGAAAAACCGTGCTTGTTTGTTGGAGAACTTTCTACTGCTGGTTCTTCTTGTATAGGTTCTTGCGTAGTTTCTGCTTCAGTTGGCAAGGCATCAATACTAAGTTCTTGTGCTTGGATGGTTTGTTCATCTTCAGGTAAAGTTTCCTCATCAAGAAGCTCTATTGTCACCTCAGGTTCTAATATGGAATCATGACTTTCGCCCTGTTGGACATAAGGGTTATGTTGGTTGCTCGGACTTTCAGTCTCTGTTACTTCAATGCTATCATCAGTCGTAACATGTTCTTTATGTTGTTGGTGTGCGCGTAATAAATCAAAATATTTTGTCATTAGCCTGGGTACCTTTGCATGGTGGCTTGCACCAGTTTACTGTCAATCAAAGATGATGAGTTGCGTTGTCCAACAAGTAAGCACCTATCCATCAAATGGTTTATTCTTCTTGGTACACCACCCGTATGTTGATGAATAAGCATGATGGCTTGTTTGGTTAAAATAGGACGTTCACAGCCTGCAACGCGTAATCGGTGCAACACATAATTTAAAGTGTTTTGAATACCTAATTTACCCACATGTAAGTTGAGTGCGACACGTTGTTGTAATTGTGGAATTTGCGCAATTTTTTCTTGTAATTCAGGTTGGCCTACAAGCAAAAGTGTGACTAAAAAACGGTCGCCAAGTTGAAAGTTAAGCAGTAAACGAAGCTCTTCCAAAGTAGTGATGTCAGGAATGCTTTGGGCTTCATCAATGCAAATTAAAGTGTCGCGATCTTCGGCAGCATTTTTGGTGAGGTGTTCTCTAAGGGCTGTTAAAAGAATATTTTTATCTTTTTCAACAATACCCAAACCCAGTTGTTGACTGATTTCAAACAACATTTCTATGGGAGACAGACTTGAGTAGTTGATTAAAGCAATATCAAAGCGTTCTTGAGGCAAATCAAGGAGAACACGTTGGGTAGATGTGGTTTTCCCGCAGCCAATTTCACCTGTAAATACAATGGCTCCACGTCGGCGTATGATGGCATCATAAAGGTCTTCACAAAGGGTGCGGTGTTCATCGGTCTCATAATAAAAATGTGACGATGGAACATTGTCGAATGGAAAATCATTCAGCTTCCAATGTTCAAGATACATATCCAACTCCTTTGCAAAACATCATGCTTTAGCACGGGCTAACATACACGAACATTGCATAATCAAGCAAATATACTGCCATATTTCAAGCTTTTACCGTATATTTTGCAAGTGAATAAGGTTGGTATATGTTTACCTCATCTATTAATAGCCGATGTAAGGGTAAAGAGGAAGGTTATGTTAACCATTGATTTATTGCGCCATGGAGCCTTGCAAGGAGGGGTAAAATACAGGGGAGCTTTGGATGAGGCTTTAACGCAAGCAGGGCGAAAAGCTATGGATGATGTGTGGCAACAGTTGCGAGATGAGGTGGATACGATTATCTGCTCACCATTGTCTCGTTGTGCTGAGCCTGCAACATCTTGGGCGGCACAAGCAGGTATCTCTTGTGTGGTTGAGCCTGCGATTCAAGAATTATCTTATGGTGATTGGGAAGGGATGACAGCAGAACAGATTGAATACGCATACCCAGGTATGTTGCAAGCATGGCGACAAGACCCCACACAAATGACACCGCCCAATGGTGAATCCATGTTAGACTTTGCCAAGCGCACACAAGTTTTCTTGCATCATTTGATTCAAGAGTATGAGCAAGGTCATGTGTTGCTGGTAGCGCATTCGGGCTCGATTCGTATGTTGATTGCCCATGCTTTACAAGCACCCATTGTAAGCACAAGACACTTGTCTATGCCTTATGCTTGCTGGAGCCGCTTAACGGTGGATAACGGGCATATAAGTTTGCAGTTTCATGCAAGGTCTACGTAAGGCTAGGTTGTTCCATCCAAGGGTAGCGAAGCTCTAAATCAGCATCGTTACGAATGCACTGTAAACCCATGAGTTGCTTTTCATTGATAGCAATGGGTGCTTTGAGGTTGGCGGTAACCCAAGTTTTATCAGCAAAGGGGTTAAGCACGAGCATCCACATGATATGGTCGCCTTGATCAAGTTTAAGGCAGGTGCGCTGTTCTTTGCTTAATGCTGGCGGTTCACCCAAGCGGGTGGTATCCCAAGGGGTTACAATAAAGGATGCTTCTTCATACTCTAAAGATTGCATACAAAGCATATTACCTTTGCCTTCATAAATAAAAGCAAAACGAGATGCATCAGGGAATCCCGCTAACCCCCTAGGAAATGAAAACTCACGTATGGTGGAGGGTTGAGCAGTAGGTTGAAGGGGAGAAGTGATTGCTGTCATATTATTCACCTTGCTTGAGCCAAGCTAGTGCATCACCTGCTATGGCTGCCTTGTTTTCTTGTTGGATTTGCTCATAAATTTCTAACCTATGGACTGCTATATCTTCGGGAGCTTCAATACCAAAGCGGATAATATGCCCATCTTGAATATCAAGTATGACAAGACGTATATCATCGTTGATACGTATGGACTGCCCAACTTTTCGGCGTATGACCATCATAGCTGGTAGCTCCTTTTATATATATCCATTAACGTAAATAATTAATGAGCGACATATTTTTTAAATTGGCAATTTGGGTGTAAGATGCTTGCAGTGCGATGTCAGCGGTTTGCATATCGACCACGAGTTTTGCAACATCTGCAGATTCATGCTCATTAAGCCGCTTATCAATGGCAAACTTCATATCATCATACGATGTTTTATAGTTTTGAATGGCATTAATTTGCCCACCTACACGACTGGTCAAATCAACAATTTCGTTGGTAGCAGAGGTGATATTACCAATGGCATCACTAATACCTTGTCTATCACCAGTTTCCAATGCGGTGATAAAAGATTGTAGCGCATTAAAAGTATTGCTGAATGCAGGCTCATCACCGCGCACATTGGTGGTAATGCTTTGGTTGGTATTTACGGCAACGGTTCTGTCTTGATTAGAGCCTTGGTACTGGTAAGCACCTGTAGCATCTTGGACAAAAGCTATTGCACCAGTATCTGTGCCTGCAAATAAAGCTTCTCCCATCCATGTTTGGTTGGCTGAGTTGGCGACTTGATCTAATAAATGACGGACTTCTACTGCTGCAGTAAGTTGTTCACCTGAGCCAGTTTGAGCGGAAGCTTGTTGTACAGCAATTGTTTGGGCGCGTGTTAATACATTGCTGATGTCATTCAACATGGTTTGGCTGGCGGATAAACGTGAATCTGCAACAGATAAGGCTTCAACACTGCCTTTGATTTGGCTTTGGGTATGGCGTAAATCTAAGGATATTTTATAATCTAAACCTGCTTGGGCAGGGCGTTGAAAACGTGTACCTGATGAAATGGCAGCATTGGCATCATTTTTGATTTTCAGTTGTTTGTTGATGCCTACAGTCAGGCTATCGTACATTTGGTTTTGGGTTACTCTCATCTTAATATCCCCATTAATGAATCCATCATTTGGTTGCTTGTTGAAATCACTTTGGCAGAAGCTTCATAAGCACGTTGAAACTTCATCATGGCAATTAACTCTTCATCTACATTGACACCCGACACAGCATCACGCTGTTGGGTAAGGCTAGCAGCTTCGGCTTGGCGGTAAGCGCTTTGCTGATTGGCAAGCCCTACATCAAGCCCATATTGGGAAGACAGTGTTGAAATGCGGCTATGTAAACTTGCGGCAGGGCTTCCATCTACACTCAGTGCTTGGTCTTGCAGGTTCATGATTTGTATAGCTGCAGTATTATCACCAGCAAAGATTAAGGAGCTACCTTGGGCAATATAACCTGTATTGATAGCACTAGCATTATTTTGAATTTGTTGTGAAACTGTAATGTTTCCCGCTGTAGCACCATGAAAGAAGCTATTCACTTCGTACGCTGCCAAGAAGTTGCTGGTATCATTAGAAAATGCCATGGTGTTTGCACCTGCATCAAGGTTTAGCCTACCTGCAACATCAACACTTGCTGTAACACCAGAACCTGAAGCATTAATCGCTGTCACAACATCATTCATGGTTGCACCAGCGGCAAGGTTAATCGTAAAGTCACTGGTGGGGGTTAGTGGCGTGCCTGTAGCATCATAAACATGCATACTAAAGCTGCCTGCTTGTACTTGCCCTGCAAAGGTAACCCCTTGGTTTGGATCATTTAATGCTAGTGCAGGGTTAAGAGCGCCTTGCCCTGATTGCACCACAGAGGCGCGTGTGCCACCACCTGCACTGCTGTGAATTTGATTGGTGGTGTAGGCAAGGTTGGCAGCAAAACTATTTAAATCATCCATATAACCTTGGAAGTTACCATCACGTAATGCCAGCAAACCACCCAATGACCCCCCTGTATCCAAACCTTGAACAGGTGCATTTTTGCCTTGGATAACAATATCACGGAACCCATTTGTTCCTGCGGTATTACCACGTTGTAAGTGGCGTACTGAACCATCATGGGTAAGCATATCACCGCCTTTGGTTTGAATGAGCACATTGCCATCTTGGGTGTTGACTTGTTGAATAGGAATAATTTGTGCTAGCTGTCGAATGCCTTCATCGCGTTGGTCGCGCAAGTCGTTGGCTGCACTGGAATTACCTTGCTGGGCAGCTTCTTGGGCTTTGATTTGATTGCTTAGAGAAGCAATGGCATCAATTTTAAGGTTTGCAGCATCAATTTGCTGATTAATATCTTGGTCTAAGCTTTGCTGAGCATTGCTAAGCTGGGTGTACATTTGATTGAGTTGCGTGGTTAAAGTCTCACTTTTATTGAGTACATTGTTTTTTTGCGCTACATCTTGGGGGTTATTGCTAAGTTGCTGCCAAGCTAAAAAATAATCATTTACGGCTGCTGATAAACCTGTGTTATCCAAGCTGCCAAATGTGCTTTCTACTGTGGTAAGCCCAGATGTTATGGTGTTCCAATATGCTGATTGAGAAGTGTTTTCTCTCATAGCGTTGTTAATAAGTGGGTCAACACTGCGTTGTATGTCATTAAGGTTTACCCCACGACCCAAATTCAAGTTGCCAATGCTTACAGGGCTTGCCGTGACAATATTGGGGCTTTGCCGCGAATAACCTGGGGTATTCACATTCGCCATATTGTGGGACAACACATCAATGGCTTTTTGCTGTGAGCGCAAGCTTGATGCGGCAATGTTTAAAGATGCGAAACTCATCTGGATGCCTGCTGAGTTGCATAATTTTTTTGATATGTTTGGGGTACATCCACTGCGCCAATATGTTGTAAAATACTGGTGGTAACATTCCAAGCTGCACGTAAGCGTAAGTGATTCTCAATGTGATCTTTTTCTAAGGTTTGCATACGGCGCATCAGTTCAATGCGCATGTTTTGCAGCATATCAGCTTCATCATCAGCATAGGCATCAATTAAATATTCCATGGTGTGCTGAGTATTGCTTAGCCCCATAAGACGTTGGCACCTGCTTTCCAATTCATCGAGAATACTTTGTGTGCGTGCCCTACGCTCAACAAGCTCTGTTAGAGCCGTAGCATTAAATACTTTCATGGCATCACGTTCTTCAAGAATAATATTTTCTTGTTCTGTGATGCAGGTATTCATGTCCTGTAGAATTTGCCGTATCATGGCTGGCATTTGACTGATGTGGTGCTCTGGTGTTGCATGATTCATGGTTCTTACCCCCAAGAGTGCTCAGACAATGCATTGCGAACAATGTAGGTGGACACAGCTTTGTGATCCATTTGGTATGTACCTTGTTCTAAAGCATGACGTATTTCTTCAATTTGATCCAAACGCACATCTGGCATATCTGACAACATCACTTTGGCGCGCTCGCGTAAACCCGCAGCATCCGATACTTGCACGCTATCACCACTGGTTTTTGCTGTGGAGGCTTTGGCTTTTTTACTGGGTTTGCTAGCTGCTTTTGTTGCAGATGAACCTTGAATACGCATTAAACACCTCCTAATTTAGGATTATCGACCATATCCATCTTATGAATACTATCGGTAGCTTTTTGTATCTCTTGAATCGATGATGCATCCGAACCTAGTCCATCGCGTTCCAGTTGGCGGTACATATTCATTGCCAAACCAAGTGGTGCTTGTTTACTGCCTGATTCTGCAATGGCTTGATCCATCATGCCGTCATAGACACTATCAGCATAACCACGCGGTAAAAAGTCAGATTCAGGCACTGTTTTACGCATGGCGCTCATCATTTGTTGCAAAAACATGGATTCAAATTGGCAGCAAACGCCCCATAGTTTTTCATCCTTAACCTCCACAGGCTGTTGCACATGACTGCCTTTGAATGATGCCAAAGGTTGTTGTGCAGGAGTGGAGGGTTTCATGGTGGGCTGTTTTTTTAATACCTGCCCAATAACGGTTTCGACCAAATCACGCATTACATAATCCTTAATTCGGCATGCAATGCTCCAGCAGCCTTAATGGCTTGAAGCACGGCAATCAAGTCGCTGGGTGATGCACCAACGGTATTAAGCGCTGATACCAAAGATGCCAAGGTGACCTGACGTGGTAAGACGACAAGTTTGGCGGAGTCCTCTTCAACTTGGATATTGGTGTTGGGCGTAATGGCGGTGCTACCCTTAGAAAAGGCATAAGGTTGTGATACATCTGGGCTTTCCGTAACATTGATACTAATATTACCATGGGAGACAGCAACGGTTTCAATGGTTACACCTTGCCCCATGACAATGGTACCCGTGCGTTCATCAACCACCACAATAGCTGCTCTATCGGTTTGAAGCTCCATTTGTTCAAGCTTTGCAACCAAAGCAATGGCATCACCACTCACATTCCAAACTTCAACCGTACCTGCATCAATAGCCTTGGCAATGCCTTTGCCCATGCGTTTATTGATGATGTTTTTCATACGTTGCACAGTGGTAAAGTCGGGGTTGCGTAGCATAATGGTTACTTTTTCTTGCCCTGCAAAAAAACCACGAGGCGCAGCTTTTTCAATACGGGCTCCATTGGGTATTTTGCCTACAGTCGGATGGTTTTTAACCGTGTTGCCACCATTGCCTGTGACAGCAAAACCACCAACAGATAACCCGCCTTGTGCCACGGCATATACTTGACCATCACCGCCCATTAATGGTGTGATTAAAAGTGTGCCACCACGTAAGCTTTTAGAATCACCCATGCTGGATATGGTGACATCCAATTTTTGCCCTGGGCGAGCAAATGCGGGTAATTCGGCAGTGACCATAACTGCGGCAATATTTTTGGGTTTAAGTTTGGAAATATCAGGACGAACATTGATACCAAAACGTTCTAGCATGGCTGTGATACTGCTGATGGTGAATGGTGAGGAGTTGGCTTTGTCACCTGTGCCATTGAGACCGACGACGATACCATAACCAATCAAGGCATTGGAGCGCACACCTTCAATATCTGCAAGGTCTTTGATGCGCTCGGCATAAACGGATGTGGAAAACATCAATAATGTGATGCATACCATAACTATTTTCATGATGTTATCCTTTAAAATGGCCATATGAAATCCAAGGTTTGCCCTAACCAACCTTCATCCGACATTGCAGCCAATGAACCGCCGCCACCATAACTGATATGTGCTTGGGCAACTTGTGCTGATAAAATGGTATTGTTCGCTGAAATATCAGAAGGACGAACAATACCTGTAAATGTTAACTCTTGAGGTTGCTGGTTGATGGTTACTTGGCGGCGACCAATGATTTTCATATTACCATTGGGGTAAACTTCTGTGACGACAGAGGTTACTGAAGCAATGAGTGAATCTGTATTGGTTGTTTCGCCACTGCCAGCAAAGCTTTTATCATTGCTGGTATCCATGGCCACTTTGGGGTCAAAATTGGGGGCAATGCTTTTTTCCAGTCCAAATAGGGCACTAAGGCTAGATTTATGTTGTGATTTTCTACTTTTTTTCGTGCCAAGTGTGCGAGTGGCACTGGCATTTTCTTGAACCAATACCATGACCAAATCACCTACCCTATGGGCTTTGGGGTCGGTAAACATGGTTGAGCCACTATTGTTCCATAATGAGCCTGTATGGTTTTGATGGTGATCAGTAGCTTGTAACGCTTGATCGACAATAGGCTTATTTACATCTTCTGTGACTTGTGCCTTGGTTGCTGTACAAGCTTGTAGTGCCAATAGGCAGAATAAGGCGGTTATGATTTTTTGCATTATGCACCTCCCATTGTAATGGAGACGGTATGTGCATCTTGCACAATACTTTGTAGTGTTTGTTTACTGCGAATGTTTTGTACCAACATTCGATCACCACGGCTGCCTGATTTCAGGGCAATACCTTCAGCACGCACTTGAATACCTGAGGTTTTAACCAAAATGGTGACATGGTCACCACGTTTGATGAGAGGTGGGCGTTTGACAATACTGGATACCACCACATCATTTTTACGCATATTGCGTAGTGTTTTTAAACCGATAACATCATTGATGTCTGTCCAAGTTTGTCCGCGTAAACCTGCAATGTCTTTCCATTCTTTTTGTAACATACTTCTATCTAGCACGGTTCGTGCCGAAATATCATGCTTCATTGTGACAACTTGACGAACCCAGTGAACTTGGGTGGATACATACCATCTTCTTAGGCTTTTCCCATGCCCCTGCTCGGCAATTAAAGACACACGTTTGGGTAAAAAACGCAAGTTGGGTAAAGACCAACGCACGCTTCCGTGAATATTCGGCCAATGTTGAACTTTGACAAGTTTGGCGATGGCACCATTTGCCTTGGGTTGGGCGGCAAAAAATGCCGTTAGCGACTTTTGTAGTTCGATGTTGATGCTGGGTTGTACAGGGGTAGCAGCCTGTAGCCCTTGCGTCATGAACAACATAACGAAGAAAGTAGCTAACGTTTTCATATTAACGTTTCAAACCATTGGCAGTTTGTAACATTTCATCAGCAGCCTGTACGGATTTGGAGTTCATTTCGTATGCACGTTGTCCTGCAATCAGATTGACCATTTCTTCAACCATATTCACATTGGACATCTCCAGCATACCTTGACCCAAACCACCAAAACCATTTTCACCAGGGTTGCCAGTAAGTGGTTGCCCTGAAGAATTGGTAGCTTGAAAAATAGAGTTGCCTAAATGCGATAAGCCTGCGGGATTACTGAAGTCCACGGTTTGAATTTGACCAACAACAGTAGATAAAGAGCCTGGTTGCTCTACAGATACAGTGCCATCTTGCCCAACATGAATATTTAGAGCATCTGCTGGGATACTAATCGTAGGCTGTATGGGGTTGCCACTGGATGTTACTAATGTTCCCTGTGCATCACGATTAAACGAGCCTGAGCGTGTGTACCCTGTTTCACCATTGGGCAATAAAACCTGAAAGAAACCTTTGCCTTGAATAGCAATGTCTAGGGGGTTGCTGGTTTGTTGAAAGCTACCCTCAGAAAATACATATTCGATGCTTGCTGTTTGTACGCCAAGACCAACTTGAATACCCGAGGGTAGTTGGGTGCCTGCAGCGCTAGATTCTGCACCAGGTGCTTTGACTTGTTGATACATTAAATCTTGAAAGTTGGCTCTACCACGCTTAAAACCTGCGGTATTAACATTGGCAAGGTTGTTGGAAATCACATCAACGTTGGTGGTTTGTGCTGCCATGCCTGTTGCGGCTGTCCATAGTGAACGCATCATAATAGTTTACCTCTTAACCTGAAATTTTTCCGACATTTGAGCTAAGCTGCCCTGCCAGTTGATTGTATTGTTCAACAACTTTCATTGTTGATTCGTATGCTCTTAATGTGGCGACCATTTCGGTCATAGCGAGCACAGAGTTGACGTTGGAGCCTTCGAGTGCACCGTGTTGCACAACAACATCACCAACTGCGGGCTCAAGGTTGCTTTCATTGGTTATTAAAAGTGTACCTTCTTTTTGTTGCAGTTGTTTATCATCAATCACTTTGACCAAAGCCAGTTGAGCAACCTGTTGATTGTTGACATAAATTGCACCGCTATTGCTGCCTGTAATTTCACCGCTGGGTAAGTTGATGGGTACACCTGAATCATCAAGAACAGGCAAACCACTTTGGGTAATAAGGTTGCTATCTGCATCAAGGCGAAAATTACCGGCCCGCGTTAAAGCTACGCTGCCATCAGGCTGTTCGACTTGGAAATAGCCTTCGGCAAGGATAGCAAAGTCTAAAGGGTTGCTAGTTTGTTTAATGGTTCCTGCTTTGGTATCGATATATTGTGTCCCCATGCTTAAATAAGATGCAGGTGTTTTTTCTTTGTTGCCTGTTGCCATTAAATTGTTGGATAAAACGGTTTTGAAAGATGAGCGGGATGCTTTGTAGCCTGTAGTGTTTACGTTGGCGAGATTATGCGTGATATTGTCTAGGCGGTTTTCAGCCATAGTACTTGCGACACCTGCAATAAAGAAACCACGTTGCATATTTTTCTCCTAGGGCACGATTGAAACTGTGTATATGGAAGAAAGAGCATGTTTAATGCCAAGGTTGCTTTTTTCTTAAGTCTTTATTTCTAAACAACTATTTGTTTTGGTGGTGTCAGGCTTCTGGCATGAATGTTCAACAGCAGGGAATTTTTTTCCTGCTATTACTTAGTAGGCTTGCACTAAATGGTAGTACTATATCCTTATGGGTTTAATAGTTTAAGGTATTGATGATAAACTTATGTGAGCTTGTCAGGCAGTGTCATTTCTTCTGCTGCAACATAAACAATGGCAGGATATACAGGGCCAACATCAACGATATTCCATACATCGTCACGTAACCCCAGTTCAATATCAATCACATCACCCTCGCGAAGCTGCTGCAAAATAGCATCAGGTAAAGTAATCGGACCAATCAGTTTGTCAGGCTCACTATCAAAAGATAACCATAGTTGGTTGGTGTTGATTTGTGCAA
>JALWRX010000111.1 GCA_027080505.1 Ghiorsea sp. | reverse complement strand
CTATATTGGGGGTATTGATGATTGTGGTAGCACAAAAACTATTCATGAAAAGCCATACTAGAAGTGATGGAACGATGGATATGGGTATGGATGATATGTAGCCCTAGGGTTGCTATTTAGCAGTATAGTCATTGTTGGTGACAGTATGTATGGTGCATTGCTTGCTTCTAAGAGGTTAGAATTTGAAGGGGAATATACGGGGTGAAAAAAGTGCTTGTGAAAGTAAATACTCTCATTTCAACTTCGCCGCATGTTGATTTCGATGGCGAATAATAAACATAAGCGCAAGGTGAGCGAGCAGAGGCAGCAACAAGTGTTGTCTGCTATTGATCGTATTGCAGCTAGAAATGAATTGGCATTTTTGACTACGCAAAAAGTATCCAAGGAATCTAAAATTTCGGATGGTGTTTTATTTCGTCATTTTTCATCTAAGGAAGCGATGTTATCATCATGGGTACAGCTGCGTAATATGCAGTTGTATAACTTAATGTCAGCCATGAGCGCAGGAAAGCATGGTTTACAGTATTTTTTGCGAGAACTCTTAAATAATGAAAGCTTACATACATTTGTATGTTGCCAACCTATGGATGTGGCGTATTTGCGCTTGAGTTTGGAGACATCACGCCAAGAAATGTGGCAGGTGCTTTATGCGCATATTGAGTTGCTTGCAGATAAGCCAAATACGGTTTCAGTTGAAAGTTTAACTGACCACCTTTTCCAATGCATTTATCGTGCATGGAATCCGAATAACCCCCGCCGAGAAAAGCAAAAGGAGAGACTTATGACCCAATTACCGTGGGATAAACAAAATACGGGTGAGGTAGCCTTACCTGCGAAAGATGTGTTGCAGCGTTTAGCCTTAAATGACAGTGGATTTGTTTTTGATCCCGTGAGTGGTTTGAGCTTTACGGCTAATCCAGTAGCATTATTTGTGTTACGTTTTTTACAGCATGATGATGATATGGACACCTTATTTAAGGAAATTGAAGCGAAGTTTGATGTTCATCGCAATGAAGTAGAGCGTGATTTGACAGATTTTTTTGCCCAGCTTCGTAAGCTTATTGTATGAGTAATCCAAGTAAGAAAGTTACGATTGCTGTAACAGGCATGAATGCTAAACCCGATAATCCAGGACCAGGGTTGGCTGTTGCGCGTTGCCTACGCATGGCGTATGGCGATGATATTCGTATCGTGGGTTTGGGTTATGATGTGCTTGACCCAGGGCTATACTTGGATGTGTGTGATGTGAGTTATTTATTGCCTTATCCATCTGCAGGTGAAAATCAGCTTGTAGAAAGATTGGCGTATATTCAAGTCCAAGAGTCTGTGGATATGTTGATTCCATGTTTGGATGCAGAACTTTTAAGTTTCAGCCGTTTACAGCATGATTTGATTGAAATTGGCTTAAAATTATTTATTCCAGATGTGGAACAGCTTAAAGCACGGAATAAAGATAACCTTAGTGAGTTATGCAAAAGTGCAGGTATTCGCCATCCTGAAACCAAAAAAATCACCAGTGCAGAATTCTTTTATAATTGCCATGAAGATGGCTGGAAGTACCCCATGGTGGTTAAAGGCGTATTTTATGATGCTACCGTTGTTAATAATGCTGATGAAGCCGCAGATGCTTTTAAAAAAATCGTTGCCAGTTGGGGGTATCCCGTACTTGTTCAACGTTATGTTGAAGGTTATGAGGTAAACCTCACTGCGATTGGTGATGGTGAAGGCAACTTGCTTGGTTCGGTGATGATGCGTAAACAGGCTGTCACTGATAAAGGTAAGGCATGGGCATGTGTCACTGTGCAAGACCAAACGTTGGAAGATGATGCCTTAAAACTTGTACAACACTTGCAGTGGAAGGGTCCGTTAGAAGTAGAAATGCTCAAAGAAAAAGGTGGGCAGTATTTATTGATTGAAATAAATCCAAGGTTTCCTGCTTGGATTTATTTGACCGCAGCGGCAGGCAGTAATTTACCTGCAATGTTGGTGGAAATGATTTCTGGCAAGCAGCCTGAACAAAAGAAACCACAGGTGGGGGCAATGATGATTCGTTATGCGAAAGAAACAGTGATTGACTTACAGACTTTTGAATCCATGGCAATGACAGGCAGTTACCAAGCAAAGGTTGGACAGCAAGGAGATAAAGATGAGTGAAAAACAAACTTGGCAAAAACCAACATTAACAGCGCATAGGATTGGTGCGCTCAATAAGTTTGGTAATGTGAACAGCACACAGTTTCAAGAGTATTTTGAAGGCGTGGCAGTTGCAGACTTAATTGAGAAATATGGTTCCCCACTTTTTGTTTTATCCGAAAGCAGATTGCGAGCTAATGCACGCAAGTTATTTCGTGCATTTGAAACACGATATGCTGATGTGGTGTACAGTTGGTCGTATAAAACCAACTATTTGGGAGCAGTGTGCACTACCTTGCATCAAGAAGGTGCATGGGCTGAAGTCGTATCTGCATTTGAATATGAAAAAGCACGCTCATTGGGTGTTCCAGCTGAAAAAATCTTGTTCAATGGTCCACATAAAGAGCGGGCGATTTTGGAGCGTGTCGTGGAAGAAGGTGCGCGTATTCACCTTGACCATTTGGATGAGCTTTATCTGTTGGAAGATGTTGCCAAAGCAGCAGGTAAACAAGTGGATGTCACCATGCGCTTGAATTTTGATACGGGTTTTACCGAAGCATGGAGCCGTTTTGGTTTTAACTTAGAATCGGGGCAAGCTATGGATGCGGCACGTATTCTTGGTGAGAGTGAATATTTAAACTTGGCTGGTTTACACAGTCATTTGGGTACATTTGTGCTCGACCCGCGTGCTTATGCGGCACAAATACGCATCATGTGTGGTTTTATGGATTTGGTAGAAACCAAAACGGG
>JALWRX010000110.1 GCA_027080505.1 Ghiorsea sp. | reverse complement strand
TTTAAGCCTTAAGATTGGTATTTTCCCCATGATTTGGATATCAGGTTTATTGTACCTTTATATGGTGTGGGGAGGAACTTGGTTCGCATCCGTTAACTTCCCAAGTGCTGTGGCGTTTGTGCATACATTGGCGGCTTATTTGATACTCTTATTTCTCATCATTCATCTGTATATGCTAACCATTGGTGAAGGTTTCTTTAAACATGTGAAACCCATGATTGATGGTTTTGATGAGGTGGATTTATCTAAGGTTGAAGAAGCCTATCTGGAAGCTGACGAGCCAGAGCATATTCAAGATGATATGCCAGACGGGAGTAAAGAATGAAGATGAATAAATTTATGGTTTTCTTGCTGCTTCTGCCAGTTGTAGCTTGGGCTAGTGGCAAAGATGATAATGTGGCTACCATTGCCAATACAGATTCTGTATACCCACCATTAAACCTTGAGCAGTCCAAGCATTCACTCAAGCAAATTAAACATGGTGAGTATTTGTTGAAAATGGGCGATTGTTTCACTTGTCATACCGATGAAGCCAATGATGGCAAACCTTTTGCTGGCGGTTTAAAAATCAAAACGGATTTTGGTACGATTTTTGTGCCCAATATTACACCCGATAAAGAAACTGGTATAGGAAGCTGGACGGATGAGCAGTTTGTAAAAGCTGTGCGAGAGGGTATTGCGCCAGATGGTTCTTATTATTACCCAGTATTCCCATACAATTATTTTAATAAAATGAGTGTGCAGGATGTATTGGATATTAAGGCTTATTTGGACGCAGTGCCAGCAGTGCATCAAGAAAATCATGCGCAGGAAATGAAATGGCCTTTTAATTATAGATTTCTTCAATTGGGCTGGAGGCTTTTGTATTTCACTTTTACTGATGATGGTTTTAAGCCAGATGAGCACCAATCAGACGTTTGGAATAGAGGAAAATTCATTGTGGAAGGGCCTGGGCATTGTGCTTTATGCCATACGCAGTTGAATTATTTGGGTGTGCCCAAAAAGGATTATTATTTGGCTGGCACATTTGTCGAAGGCTATTATGCGCCAAATATTGCAGCTAAAGGCTTGAAAAATCTTAATAATAAGCAGGTTGTAGATATCTTCCGTAAAGATGAAATGCCAACCCATGGCGAACTGACAGGTCCAATGCGTGGCGTGGAGCATAACAGTTTACGCTTTCTTACTGATGCTGATTTACAAGCTATTGCAACCTATTTGAAAACAATAGATAGTAAAACACCACCTGTTGAACTCGACATAAAACAATCGTTTTCTATTGAGGATGGTAAAAAGTTATATCAATCCACTTGTGCGATGTGTCATGATGATGGTTTGATGGGAGCGCCCACTTTAGACCCTAGTATATGGTCGGTATTATTAGATCAAGGGCGAAACAGGCTTTATGAAATCACCATCCGAGGTGATGGAGACATGCCAGCGAAGGGAGGTTGTGATGAATGCTCTAACGGGCGCTTGAAAGCGGCAGTAGATTATATGATTGAAGCATCGGTTGGGCACAAAAAAGAGCCATAATATTTATAATCGGTTTTCAATTCATTTGAGTAAGTAGCCAGTTTTTTAGGGATTGGATGTGTGGCTGTTGGATTGATTTGGGGTAGACCAAATAGTATGCATTTTTATCCGCCATGGTTTGAGGAAACGGCGTGACCAACCTTCCTGCTTTAATATCCTCTGCCACCAAGGATGGGTCAACAATCGCAATGCCAATGCCATCAATAGCAGCTTGAATAGCGAAGTTGCGTGTTTCAAAGGTTTGTTCATGAGCTGGTTGAAGGTTTAAATCCAAAGCCTTGAACCAAACTTGCCAGTCATCAGGGCGCAGACGCGCATGCAATAATGTAAACTTAACTAAATCTTGGGGTGATTTTAATTGCTTAGCGAGCTTTGGATTACAAACAGGGGTAAAGGTTTCCGTAAATAAATACTCTGCATGTAATCCTTGCCAGTTTCCGTTCCCTGAACGGATAGCGCAGTCCATGTCTTCACGCGCAAAGTCGACTTCGTGTATGGATGTGGAAATGCGCACTTCAATATCAGGGTATTGCTTTTGAAAGCTTGAAAGGCGGGGGATAAACCAGCGCATAGCAAAGGTAGATAGCATACTTATATTTAAAATATTGTGCTGAGGTTGCTGCGCCAGCTTGCGCACAGACTGTTGAATTAAACTAAAAGCATGGCTAAGCTCCTCATGCAGGGCATGAGCATCATCCGTTAAACTTAACCCCGACTTGGAGCGAACGAATAACGTTTTATCAAGCATGGCTTCCAAGTTTTTTATTTGGTGGCTTAGGGCAGAAGGGGTCACAAACAACTCAGCGGCAGCATCTTTTAAGTTGCCGTGTTTGCCAATAGCGACAAATGCTCTTAAGGCATTGTAAGAGGGTAAGGGTTTATTCATGAGATTATCTCAACCATAGGTGTACTTTATTTCATTTTTCAATAAGTGCAAGTGTGGCTAAGCTTGGGCAGTCTTTGAATGAGGCAGAGGTGATAAAATCATGGCAAAAACATTATTTGAAAAAGTTTGGCAGCAGCATGTGGTGAGCGAAAATGATGATGGCTCAGTGCTTTTGTATATTGATAGGCAGTTGGTGCATGAAGTGACCAGTCCACAAGCTTTTGAAGGCTTGAGAATCGCAGGGCGTAAACCTTGGCGGGTGAATGCATCGGTGGCAACACCAGACCATAATGTGCCGACCACGGGTTTGGAGCATGGCATTACTGACCCTGTTGCGAAAACTCAAGTGCAAGCCTTGGATAGCAACTGTGATGAGTTTGGTATCACTGAATTTAAGATGGGCGATAAGCGCCAAGGCATTGTGCATGTGGTTGGCCCTGAGCAAGGTTTAGTTTTGCCGGGTATGACTGTGGTGTGTGGTGATTCGCATACTTCAACCCATGGCGCATTGGCAGCCATTGCCATGGGTATTGGTACATCCGAGGTGGAGCATGTTTTAGCCACGCAAACCTTGATTCAGAAGAAGCCGAAAGTGATGCGCATTAACGTGGAAGGTGAATTACCAGTAGGTATTACGGGCAAAGATGTGGCCTTGTATATTATTGGTGAAATTGGTACAGCAGGTGGCACGGGTTATGCCATTGAGTTTGCAGGCTCGGCGATTCGTGCATTAAGTATGGAAGGGCGCATGAGCCTATGCAATATGACCATTGAGGCAGGCGCACGCTGCGGCATGGTGGCTGTAGACGATAAAACCATTGATTACGTCAAAGGTCGTCCTTACGCGCCAACGGGCGAAATGTGGGATAAAGCCGAAGCCGCATGGCGGGATTTGCATTCGGATGCTGACGCTGTGTTTGACAAGGAAGTGCATTTGAATGCCGCAGATATTGAGCCGCAGGTGACATGGGGAACCAGCCCTGAAATGGTGGTGCCGATTTCCGCGAGTACGCCGTCTTTGGATGATGCCAAAGATGAGGTGCAACGTGAAGGCTGGTCGCGTGCCTTTGCCTACATGGGGTTAAAGGAAAATACACCCATGCAATCCATTGCGATTGACAAGGTGTTTATCGGCTCATGCACCAACGCG
This sequence comes from Ghiorsea sp., assembly GCA_027080505.1. Lineage (GTDB taxonomy): Bacteria > Pseudomonadota > Zetaproteobacteria > Mariprofundales > Mariprofundaceae > Ghiorsea. The sequence goes on along the minus strand of JALWRX010000110.1, from coordinate 7,970 downwards.
CGCATTGAAGATTTAAGAGAAGCTGCCGCTATGGTCAAAGGGCGCAAGGTGGCGGATCATGTGAAGTTGACCATGGTAGTGCCAGGCTCTGGTTTGGTCAAAGCGCAGGCTGAAAGCGAAGGTTTGGATAAAATCTTTACCGATGCTGGCTTTGAATGGCGTGCGCCAGGTTGCTCCATGTGTTTAGCCATGAATGCAGACCGCTTAGAAGCTGGCGAACGTTGCGCATCCACATCTAACCGCAACTTTGAAGGCAGGCAGGGGGCAGGTGGTCGCACACATTTGGTAAGCCCAGCGATGGCGGCAGCGGCTGCGATTAAAGGGCATTTTGTGGATATTCGGGATTGGAATTAATTGAACCACGAAGGTCACGAAGAAAAGAAGGATACTTATTTTCTTCGTGTTCTCTGTGTGCTGTGATGAATTGCCAAAGGCAAGGAGCCTACCCCTTGCGGGTATCGTGGTGAAAAAAGGAGGTTGATATGCAAGCATTTACAAGATTAAACGGATTGGTTGTACCTTTAGACAGGGCAAATGTGGATACCGATGCGATTATTCCCAAGCAATTTTTGAAATCCATCAAGCGCACAGGATATGGTCCATTCTTATTTGACGAATGGCGTTATGAGGATGTGGGGCAACCTGAAATGGATTGTAGCAATCGCCCGATTCGTAAGGACTTTGTATTGAATCAACCACGTTATCAAGGTGCTGAAATCATGTTGGCGCGTGAAAACTTTGGTTGTGGCTCATCAAGGGAACATGCGCCATGGGCAATTCTGGACTATGGTATTTCATGTATTATTGCGCCTTCTTTTGCTGATATTTTCTATAACAACTGTTTTAAAAATGGCATTTTACCTGTGGTCTTAAAAGATGAAGAAGTTGACCTGTTATTTTCCGAAACTCAAAGCCAAGAAGGATATAAGCTGGATGTGGATTTGGAAGCGCAAACCGTGACCACACCAAGTGGACAGGTATTTACCTTTGAAGTGGATGATTTCCGTAAACATTGTTTGCTCAATGGTCTGGATGATATTGGTTTGACTCTTCAACAAGCTGATAAAATCAAGGCGTATGAGGAAAGGCGTAAACAGGAAGCGCCCTGGTTGTTTGCGTAAAGTATGCCTGATAACGCTATATCTTGTTAAGGAGGTGATGATGAAGCGTATTGTCTGGTTAACTTTGTTGATGTTGGTTGCCTGTAAAACGCAGATGGTAGGTCTGCAACAAGACCCATCGTTTACAAAGGCAAGTTTAAGTCAAAGCCCTGTGTTGGTATTGGGTGTATTGCCTGCAAAAGAACCTATGCAAGCAACGTGGGTGCGGCATCAAGGTGAGCTGCTTACTCAAGCTTTTCGTGAGAAGCATAATGATGTGAATTGGGTGTCCACAGCGCAGGTGGCACAACACGTAGGTGAGCAAGCTATGCAAAACTTTTGGCAAACTTATATGCAGAGCAAGCAGTTGGATGTTGGTATGTTATCGGTACTGCATCAGAAGTTTCCCCAAGCGCGGTATTTAGTTTTGGCCAAGGTAGATAGCAATCAAACCCGACAATATCGTGATAAGTATGAAGAAGATGAAGCCGATGAGATGGGCAAACCCACGGGATATTATCGGGTAACGATTGCTCAGGTTGCTGAACGCAATATGTCAGTTTCATTACTGGTATATGATATGCAATCTAAGCTTAGGGCTTGGTATGGCAGTGTTCAAGATGGTGAACAACATGCCAATGAAACATCGGACACATTTCATAAAAACGATAGCTTTGGTGCTTCTTTGGCAGCAGGTGTAACTAGTGCTTTGATTGGTCATGCTACCAATGGTTTTATGGGGCTATCTGAGCCGGAAAAGGCGAAGATTCCCGATGCAGAGCCTATTTTATTGCGCATATACAAAGGTTTTGCTGAAAATATGCCTGATTAAAGTGTTGCTAAACGGTCAAAGCTTGGTGAAACCAATGCTTTCATAGCTTGCGTTTGTACCCCTTTACTCTGAATCAATAACTTAAACGATTCGCCCATGCCTGTGGGTAACATCAGGCGTTTAGCTTGGGTGATTTGGGCAACATTATCTACGCTAGGGTTGGCAGCAAGCTTTTGGATTTGCTGTTGTATGGCTTGGCATTCTGCGAGCCATGCGCCTTGGGTGGTATAAGCCATGGTTTGTAATCCAGCTTCTTCACCTGCTGTTTTTAATGCAGTGAAATCCACATGGGCGGTAATATCACATACCCCAGGTGATAATTTAAGCACATCTTCGACCACTTGATGTTGATAATGCCCCATGAGTGTGCCTTCAATACGGGTAGGGCGATAGTATTCCTTTTGCGTATAACCATAATCAACAGTGAGTACTACGGATCGTTGTGCTATGTGGCTAATGGCTTGTTGCCAGTCTTGTAAATGAGGGTTGAACTCACTGATATATTCTTCTGACCAAGTAGATTGAATATGCTTGGGGATAGCTGTGTTAATGGTTTGTAAATCAGCCCATACAAATTTTTCACCATCCCAATCTACACCGCGTTCTATGGTTTGCTGTTGCTTGAATGAAAAAGAATAAACGGGGAATGCATCTGGTAGTTCATTGCTAAACATAATGAGGTTTTCCACGGGGGTCATGTCTTCTAAATTTGTAAACTGTTGTACGCTAAACGCATGTTTATTGAAGTTGTTTGTTTGGCGTTGACGCAGTTGTTCGCTGGTTTCTACGGCAATCATTTGTGTGGGGGTCAAACCTTGTTTAGCGAGCTGTGTTAAAGTGTTGCATAATAAATCACCATTGCCACCTCCTTGCTCTAGCAAAGTCCATTCGCTTGGTTCACCCATTGCTCGCCACGCTTTATTGATGCTTTCAGCAAAGCCCAAAGCAAGCCAGTTACCCATGGCGGTGGCAGTCGTGAAGTCACCTTCTTTGCCAAAGATGCGTTCACTTTCATAATAACCAAGCTTAGGCTGATAAAGGGCAGCTTGCATCCAATCGTGAAAAGAGATGGCACCACCATTTGCCCGCATAAGCCCTAGGATATGTTCAGTGAGTGCGTAAAGGCGTTGATGTTCATTATTCATGGTAATATTCTCTTTTTTGGGCTAAAATGCGGCACACTTAATTTCTCGGGGAGAACTGTAATATGCCAACAACACTTAGTCGAATCGCAAGCGAAGGAAAACATGGGCATGACATGATGCCAATCATTCAAGGCGTGGGTCGCGCAGCGATTGAAATCTCTGCTTTATTGCGTGGCGCTGTATTCCGCGGTGCTTTGGGTGCTGCTGGTGCGGAAAATGTGCAAGGTGAAGAGCAACAAGTATTGGATGTGTTATCTGATAATATTTTCTTAGAAGAAATGCGTTCTACTGGTTTTGTTTGTGCTGTTGGTTCCGAAGAGCAGGAAGAATTGTTGGTGATTGAAGAGTATGCCGACGCCGATTATTTGGTATTGGTTGACCCATTGGATGGTTCTTCAAACCTAGATGTTGATGGCCCAGTAGGCACAATCTTTTCAATCGTGAAGCGGAAATCAGCCAATTCTGAACGCCCGCATGTTTCGGACACATTACAAGCTGGTTCTGAAGTGATTGCAGCAGGTTATGTGCTTTATGGCCCATCAACCATGTTGGTGTATTCTGTGGGTGAAGGCACGCATGGTTTTACATTTAACCCTGCCTCAGCTCGTTTTGAATTAAGTCATGATAATATCCGTATCCCTGAAACAGGTGGTTATTATTCAGTGAATGAATCCAATGCTGATCAATGGTTGGATGGCATGGGTAAAAATCTTGAGAATTTGAAAAAAGATACAGGCCTTGGTATGCGTTATGTGGGAGCAATGGTGGCGGATGTTCATCGTACACTGCTTAAAGGTGGCGTATTTTTGTATCCAGCAGATGGCAAGAATACCACGGGTAAACTTCGCCTATTGTATGAAGCAATTCCTATGGGTTTTGTGATGGAGCAAGCGGGTGGTAAATCCATGAGCAAAGATATGCTTGTGTCTGAAGTTCAGCCTGAAGCCTTGCATCAACGTGTTCCAGTATACCTAGGCTCAAAAACATACGTTGACGGTTTATTGAAAGGCTAAAGTGCCTTATTCCGTTGTTACTCGCTTTCGCAGTAGCGCTGCTACAGCATCAAGCTCGCGCCTAGGACTAAGGCTCTTTAGCCTTTCAATCGGTGCAAATATTGATGGGCGTTGACTTTCAACAAGTTTATTTAAAGGAAATCGGTGTGCAAACGCCGATTTCTTTGTTTGTGGATGTTTCAAAGCAAGCAAGCTTAGAAAATAAAATAGTTGAAGAAGTCTCAAAACCAGAGGTATATGCAAAACCTGTTCAAGAAGCTGCTATCACTGTTGCTGAAGTGGCAGAGCCTGTTCAAATGCCAAGTATTGCCCCCGACTTATCCAAAATTGAAGGTTTGGATGTTTTACAAATACAAACAGAAGCTTGCACGCGTTGTGATTTGGCGAAATCACGAAATAAAGTGGTGTTTGGCAGTGGTAATCAGCAGGCTGACTTGGTATTTATTGGTGATGCACCCAGCCGTGAAGATGATGTTGCAGGGCAGCCCATTATTGGCTCTGCAGGGCAGTTATTTGGTCGTATGTTGGCATCAGTTGGTTTGGATAGAGACAGTGTATATGTGATGAATGGTGTGAAATGTCGCCCGCTGCATGGGCGCACACCTAAACCTGAAGAATTTGCTGCTTGTGAACAATGGTTGGTTCACCAGCTTGATATGTTGCAACCCAAATTGATTTGTATGTTAGGCAGAGTAGTAGCGCACACCTTGCTAAAGAATAAAGTATCTCTTTCTGACTTAAGGGCAGGGCAGTTTGATTTTAGGGGTATTCCTGTACTGGTGATTGACCACCCATCCTATTTGCTGCGCTCGCAACAACATAAACGCCGTGCATGGGCAGATTTAAACCGCTTGAAAATCTACTACCAAACACTTATATAGTTAAATATGCGTGAAGTGATTGCGCCAAGCTTGCTAGCGCTGTAAACTTGCACGTTCACATTGGGGGCGACATGGTTTCGACAGAGATTCTGAACCCTTAGGTGCATGTCGGGTAGGTACGCCCGTTACCCAGGCCAACTTGCAATAATTGCAAACGACGAAGTAGAACTAGCTTACGCTGCGTAAGTTACCCTGCTCTTGAGTTGTCCATCGCTTGAGAATCCAGGGTCAAACAGATGGAATCGCTATTTGGGAAGTGGAGACTCGTGCTTGCCAAGGCTAAATAGTAACGAGACGACCTATTGAAGCCCTTGTCCGTTAGGTTTTCAGTAGGTGCTATGATAACGGACTAAGCATGTAGAGCCTATGGCTGATGGTTTTTGGACGTGGGTTCGAATCCCACCGCCTCCACCAAATAAAAGAAGGTACCTTAGGGTATCTTTTTTTGTTTGTAGCTGGGTGTTAGGGAGAGAATCCAATATCGGGTTCGACCAATCGGCAGGACAGCCGATTGAGACAATCTTTAGATTGCCCTTTAGGGTGAGGGGCAGGATGCCCCGAATCAATCCCACCGCCTCCATCAATTGAAATACAAAGCGTAGTGACTAGGTCACTCAGTATTTTATCCTGAAACTGTTATGTCGAAAAAACGGCCACCTGGAGGTAGCCGTTAAATGGTTATCAATGAACAGTTATTGAATACTGCCTGATACTGCAATACCTGCTGTGCCTGTGCCCGCAGGAGCAGCCGTACCTACGGATATTAGTGCCCCTGTGGTGGGGTTAATTGTAAAGGTGGATATACTGTCCAAACCACCATTTGCCACATAGGCAAACCGACCCGATGGACCCACCGTGACAGACCATGGACTAGCTCCCGTTATCGTAGTCAAACCCACCGAGGTTAACGCTCCTGTGGTCTGGTTAATTGTATAGGATGAAACATCCATTGAACCATTATTTGCTACATAGGCAAACTGACCCGATGGATCCACGGTAACAGAAATTGGAGTAGACATTATTGATGTACCTGTAGTAACAGCCGTACCTACGGATGTTAATGCCCCTGTGGTCGGGTTAATCGTATAGGCGTATACTTTATGTAACGACCAATCCGTCACGTAGGCAAACCGACCTGATGGATCAACAGTCACAGAGGATGGACTGGCTCCTGCCATAGTAGTTGTACCTACTGAAGTTAACGCCCCCGTGGTCGGATTAACAGTATAGGCTGAAACGCTTGATCCATTGAAATTTGCTACATAGGCAAATCGACCCGATGGATCCACTGTGACAGATTGTGAACCTGCCCCTGCTGCAACAGCTGTACCTATAGATGTTAAGACACCTGTTATTTGATTAATCGTATAGGCTGAAACATCGCTTGAATTCAGATTTGCTACATAGGCAAATCGACCCGATGGATCCACTGTGACAGATCGTGGGAATGTTCCCGCTGCAACAGTCGCACCTAAAGATGTTAAAGCACCTGTGACTTGATTGATTGAATAGGCTGAAATGTCATTTGAGCCTCGATTCGCTACATATGCAAACCGACCCGAGGGATCAATAGTGACAGATTCTGGATTTGTACCCGCTGCAAACGGTGAACCTGTAATTGCCGTTAATACCCCTGTGGTCGGGTTAACTGTATAGGCTGAAATATCGTTTGAGGTCACATTCGCTACATAAACAAACTTCGGTACATATTTTACGGGTGAAGTACCACCTGCCATGACGATATTAAAAGGGGATTTTTGTGTGCTGATGGTGAAAGCTTTTGTAAGTACCCCTGTGGTGGGGTTAATTGTATAGACTGAAACATCGTTTGAACCATTATTTGCTACATAGGCAAATTTTCCTGATGAGTCAATTGTAATAGATTGTGGAAAGCTCCCTGCTGCGACCGTTCCAACTAGGGTTAATCCTCCAGTGGTTTGATTAATCGCATAGGTTAAAACATTACTTGGGCTAATATTCGTTACATAGGCAAATTTACCCGATGAATCAACAGTGACAGATGTTGGAAATGTTCCCACTCCCACAGTGTTTATTGAGGTTAATGCTCCTGTGGTGGAGTTAATTGTATAGGCAGAAACGCCACCTCCACCATTATTACACACATAGACAAATTTGCCCGATGGATCCACCGTGTTAGATGTTGGGTACCCTACTGCTGTAACCGTTCCAACTAAGGTCATCAACCCCGTGGTCTGATTGATTGAATAGGCTGAAACGTCGTTTGAAACTGCATTTGTTACATAAGCAAATTTGCCTGATGGGTCAATCGTAATAGATTGTGGAGAGCTCCCTGCTGTAACCGTTCCAACCAAGGTCAATATCCCAGTGGTCTGATTGATTGCATAGGTAGATATGTTGTTTGAACCTGCATTTGTTACATAAGCAAATTTGCCTGATGGGTCAATCGTAACAGACTGTGGAGAACTCCCTGTTGCGGTTATTCCAACCAAGGTCAATACCCCACTAGTCTGATTAATTGAATAGACTGAAACATTATTTGAATTTAAGTTCGCCACATAGGCAAATTTATTGGATGGACTTACAGTGATAGATTGTGGATTTGTTCCTGCTGCAACATAACCATGATGCCTGAGTTGACCAGTGCTACTGTCCACTGTGTACATGGAGATTGTATTGCTTGTACCATTTGCTACATACGCGAATTTAGCCACAGTTGTGGTCGTAGTCGTAGGTGCAGTAGGGGGTGTAGTAGTTGGCACAGTTGTGGTCGTAGTTGTAGGTGTGGTCGTGGTTGCAGATGTACCACCACCTCCTCCACAAGCTGTCAAGGTGAATGCACATACAGCTGCAATGATAAGTGTGTTTAAATATTTCATTATTGTTGTCATCGTTTTTCTCCCGAATACCATTACACATACAAAAGGTAGATGGTGTAGTAAGTAATATCGTGGAAAGTGAAACAATTTCATATACCCAGAATTGGGTATGCGATGCTAGTATCTAATTTATAACCTAGC
>JALWRX010000109.1 GCA_027080505.1 Ghiorsea sp. | reverse complement strand
GTTTCGGCAGACGTATTTGCAGGCGATGACCCCAGTGTGATTGAATCAGAACGAACGCGATTAACCAAACAATTACAAACATCATGGGCAAGGGCTGCTTTGGCGCGGCTGCAATCTGGCTTTTAAACATGCAAGTTTCGCCACAAAAACTCTTACCCGCAGAACATAGAAGTTACTACCTTTTTGGTGAAGATAGGGATGCGTTGTTTGAGTCAGCCGAGGCTTTGTTGGCAGCAGGTGATGCGGATGCCATACGATTGCGAGTGGATGTTACTGAATTGGAACGTATTGAAGTGGAAAGTCGCTCCCAAGGTTTATTCGGACCTCAAGCGTGTTATGCGTTGGTGCGTAATGCAGAAGCTGCAACACCCAAACAATCTGAACATTTACTCAAACTTGCGGCAAGTGTTGCACCTGAAAACCGTTTGATTCTTTGCGCAGCCGACATCACATGGAAAAAAGCCATGCATAAAAAAATGTTGGCAGAATCATTGGTGGTATCCTGTGAATTTCGCTTGCCAACTGCGGCTGATTTTAAAGCTTGGTGTACGCAATATATCCAACAAGAAAATTTGCATGTTGAACATGAAGCCTTGGAAATGATTACAGAACGATTGCATGGTATGCGGGAAGCAGCCAAACAGTTGGTCGAACGTATGAAGTTGTATGACCATGATGAAGGGGTGAAGTTTGATGTTAAACTTGTAGGTGAATTGCTTGGTGAGCATGCGCCTGAAGATTTGGATGACTTTTGTCATGCTACAGCCATGAAAGATGCACGTGCTATCAAGTTGTTACGCCACTTGTTAACCAATCAGCAGGTTTCGGATGTACAGCTATTAACTTGGTTAAGTATGCGTTTGAATCAAATGCTGATGTATTTGTGGTATCAAGCCAAAGGTGAACGCAGCCCGATTCAGGCAGCGCGTATTTTTGGTGCAGCAAGGCAGCATATTGCAAAAGAAGTGCAGCAGTGGTCGGCACCAGAATTGATGCAAGTGCTGAAAGAGGTAACGCAAGCTGAGAAGTTACTCAAAGGGGCTTCGATTGAATCAAGAATCATGGTGTTGGAGCGTTTAACTTTACGCTTAATTTCTCATCATGGCTAAACAACACTTATCTCAAGCTTCTGTGACTAGCTTTCCACACCAAGTATTTCGTGAATATGATATTCGCGGTATTGCGGATACAGAAATCACGGAAGACTTTGCTTATACCTTAGCACAAGCCTATGCACAGCTATTGCCAGAAGGTGTAAGCAAACCTGTGGTGGTAGCCCGAGATGTGCGTTTGTCAGGTTTGCGATTGCAACAAGCAGTGATGCGTGGCTTGGTTGCGCTGGGTATTGATGTGATTGATTTGGGTATGGTGCCTACACCCATGGCATATTATGCAGTGTATCACTTAGAGGCTGCGGGTTGTATTATGGTGACAGCCAGCCATAACCCAGCAGAATATAATGGTTTTAAGCTGATGTTGGGGCAAGAAAGCTTTCATGGTGAAGCCTTGCAAGCATTGAAAAGAATTATGCTCAACTTAAGTGCTAAGCAGGCAGGTAAGCAGGGTAGTGTTCAGTGCCAAGATTTAAGCCAAGTATATACTGATTTTGTGGTTCAAGATTGTAAGCTAGCAAGACCATTAAAAGTAGTGATTGATGCAGGGAATGGCCCTGCGGGATTGGTCGCTGCACCCGTTTATCGTGCCTTGGGCTGTGATGTGGTTGAGTTATATTGTGAACCTGATGGGCGTTTTCCCAATCATCACCCTGACCCCACGGTTGAAGAAAATATGCAAGATATTGCAGCAAAAGTTTGCGAAGTTGGTGCAGATTTAGGCATTGCTTTTGATGGTGATGGTGACCGTATTGGTGTTGTGGATGAACAAGGGCATATCATTTGGGGTGATATGTTGCTTTTACTCTTATCTCGAGAGCTTTTGCTTCAACATCCTGGGGCTACGGTCATCTCTGAAGCTAAATCATCGCAGTTGTTGTATGATGATATTCAAGCACGTGGTGGGCATGCAATCATGTGGCAAACGGGGCATTCGTTGATGAAGGCGAAAATCAAAGAAACGGGGGCTTTGTTAGCTGGTGAAATGAGCGGACATTTCTTTTTTGCGGATAGGTATTTTGGCTTTGATGATGCGGTGTATGCTGGTGCAAGATTGATGCAACTTTTGGCAGTAAAAAAAGCACCATTATCATCGCTGTTGCATGATTTACCCAGCAAAGTGAGTACCCCAGAAATTCGTATAGACTGCCCTGATGCAGAAAAGTTTGGTATTGTTGAAGCTGCCAAGCAATACTTCGCCGATGAAGGTTATGTTATGAATACCGTTGATGGTATGCGTTTGTACCACGCTGGAGGCTGGGCTTTGCTGCGAGCATCGAACACACAACCTGCGCTCGTCTTACGTTATGAAGCAGATGATAATGCGTCTCTACAAGCATTAAGAGCCTTGTTGGAAGGTTGGTTAAAGCAAAGAGGAGGCAACTGTGGCAGGGCATGATGTAAAAAAAGAGCAGTTACAACATGCCTTACAAAGCCTTTTTGAACAAGGTCGAGACCCTATGTTTATCACGAATAAAGAAGGGCGTATCCTTCAAGCTAACCCTGCTTTTTTTGCTTTGTATCAATATTCAGAACAGGATGATAAAATTTTAGAAGACAGCGGTGTTTGGCAAAATACATTGCATGATTTTGCTTATTATAAAACATTCTTGGCTCGTGTTGAAAAAGAGAGTTGTTGGTCTGGTGAGCTTCATGTGGCATCAAAAAGTGGTGAAATTATACCAGTTTGGACACAAATTGTAAAAGTGGACGACTGCTTTGCAATTACGCAGGTTGATTTGCGTGAACGCGATAAAACAGCAAGGAAACTAGAGCAGTTTTCACGCTTACAATCCTTGGCAACATTGGCAGGTGGTGTTGCTCATGAATTTAATAATATTTTAGGTGGTATTCAGGGGCATTTATATCTATTTAAACGCCAATTACAGGTGTTGACCGATAAAGATAAAGATCGCTTTTCTCGAATTGATGCTTTAATGACTCGGGCTTCAGGTTTGGTGCAAAACTTATTGGCATTTTCTAAGCAAAAACCGACGGTTACTGCAGAAGTTAACCTAAAAACACTGTTGGATGAAACCATATCAATGTGCAGAAGAAGCATTGATAAAGGGATTGCATTAACAGTGAGCTTGCCCGATGAACCTGTGGTTATTCAGGCTGATGCGGTTATATTAAAACAACATATTTTTGAACTTATCAATAATGCACAATCAGCTATTCTACGACAACGGCTCGAACAGGGTCAATGCAGCGTTGCTGAAAAAATATGCGTGCAACTTAGGCTTACCTCACCAGATATGGTAGAAATTCTTGTGCAAGATAATGGCTGTGGCATGCAAGATGCTGTGTTACGCCATTGCCTAGATCCTTTTTTTACCACAGAGCCTGTGGGTAAAGGGACAGGTTTGGGTTTACCCAGTGCTTTGTCCTACGTTGAACAGTTGAAAGGAAATTTAGAGGTAGAAAGTGTACACGGTGAATATACGAAGGTTCGTATCCTGTTACCTATGCAAGTTGATGCAACAGAAGTGTTATCAGATAAAGGCTGTGTATTGTTGATAGATGATGAGGAAGATTTAAGAGATTCTATTGAAGAGGTGCTTGTTTACGATGGCTATACTGTTATCACGGCAAGCAATGGTGTTGAAGGCTTAGATATTTGGCAGGCACAACAAGCTGATATTGATGCGGTAATTATGGATATTATGATGCCAAATATGAGTGGTATTGAAATGGCAACAATTTTACGTAAGGAAAATCAAACATTGCCTATTTGTTTGATTACGGGTTATTCGCAACAAGCTGTCCCTGAACATTTACATGTGAACTTGATTCGTAAACCTTTAAATCCAGATTTATTGCTTGAATTTTTAGAGGCAACCATTCAAAAGTAAAAATGCCGACAACCTGTGCCGGCATTGATGTTTGTTATGCTGCATAACCCAGTAGAGGTGTTGTTTGTGTGGGGTGAACCACAGCAACAGTATCGGGAAACTTATGTTGGCTGCGCGCTTTTTGCTCCATATTGAGTTGCTGCCAACCTGCATGCAAAGTTTCAACAAGCCCCATCACTTCAACAATATGCTCAACTTTTCCAGAACACATACCTGCAGCCAGTTTGTCCATCATATATTTGTATAAGTTGGCAAGGTTAACTGCAATATCTTCACCTTGTTCAAAATTAAGGCTACTTGAAAGCTCAATAATGGCTTCCATGGCTCTAGCCGTATGATCAGCTTCTTGTGCTGTTTCTCCTGCTTCTATACATAACTTTGCGCGACCTAATGACTTGTATAAGGCATCATAACTGAGTAATATCAGACCCAAAGGGCCTGCACCTTCGATTTGTTTACCTTGGTATGTTTTGTATCCTGACATATTGCCTCCGTGCTGAATGGTTTATTTTTACCGCGATCTTCGCAGTTGTGGCTAGCCACTTGTTGCACCTTTTCATGTTTGATAAAGTGATGAAAAGGTTGTAATCCTGATGTATATTTCTATCGGCAAAACGCCAAGATAATTTAGTACAAAATGCAATTAATTTTATAAAGGGTTGTGTGAAACGTGTGTAGCTTGTAATTGGGCTGTTTGTTGAAGTTTTGAGATACCTTGATCAATACTTTCAAGGTCATCGGAAGTTTGTTGCATGTGTTGATGTATGGTGCGCATGATGCGTCGTTGTTGTGTGGATAAATGTTGAAATTGATGCAGCAGTGCAGATGGTAATTCGCTTTTGTTTTGCATACTTGATTTGAGCTGGGTGATAGCACTTTCATAGCTTTGCACATCTTGTGCTATTTGTTGCCAGCGTTGCTTGTGAACAGTGAGCATCAATGAAGAGAGTTTTTCTTCACAGTCTTGAAGTGCATGCTGAATAGCTATGCTTTGTTCATCGAGTTTAGGCACAATATGTAAATGCATTAGTTTTTAGCATTCAGTGCTTGGGTTTGTTCGGTTAAATAACTACCCGTTGCATTCAGTGAGTTCATGGCTTGTTCCATGGCGAGGAATGAGTGCGTTAAAGATGTACGTTTTTTCTCCATTTGTAGTTCTAAAGATGTGATGCGTTCATCAATACTCAGAAAGGTTTGTTCCGATGACTGAATACTGCTTTGGAAAAAACCTGAGAATGGGTTGGCATATAAATCCATAGTGCCTTGAAAAGCCGCTGCTGCACCCATGCCGATGGTCATGCTTGCGGTAAATGGTGTTGCTACAGTACCTTGGTATAAGATACCAATACCATCGGCGCTGCCTGCATTGCCAACTAGGACTTGACCACTGCCTGTGGTGGTTTCGCCGTTGATAGTACCTGCAACATCCGTACCCAAAATAGGTGTTGCACCTGTATCGGGTATGCCAAGTGCTGTTGCACCGAGCACACTAAAGCCATTGTTAACACCATAATTGGTATGCTGTACAGTCACAGTGTTGCCGCTAGCAATGGCTTCTAAGCTCATAGCAAAACGCCCTTCAGTGCTTGCTGGTGTTGTATCGACACCAAAGTTGGTGCTACCAGAAGAGGCGAGACTTACAGATAATAAGCTATCCCCTGAAGTACTATCTTGTACTTGAATATGCCCTGCGGCATCAATGCTTGCTGTCACTTGCTGATTAAAGGCTGATTGTATGGCAAATAATAAATCAGAGACAGTATCTTGACTGTTGTTTAAGATATTAAATGTTTGGTTGATGCTTACGCCTGTGCGATTGGTACCTGCAATGGTGATGGTGTCCCCAGTTGCCGCTCCCAGATTTGCAAATGTGGTAGCACCAGTGGCAGCCAAGCCTGTACTACTATCAATAAGTGCTTGGTCGAATACACGGGTTTCGGTAATAACACGGGAAAATTCAGTGTTCATTTTGCTAATAATATTGGCTTGTGTATCACCTGCGGCTAAGTTCACAATACCTTGCCGTGCATTACCTGCTTCTGTAAAAGTGATGCTTTGTGCTGTAGCTAATGGTGTGGTTACAACATCTGTGGTACCTATCACGCTAGCACGTGTGGCAACTTGCGATATGTTGACAGCATAATTGCCAGAAAGTGTGTGGTCACCAGCAACTAAGAATTGCATGCCAGGAGTGGTTGTTGTGCCTTGGGCGACAAATAAATCACGAATAGCCGTGGGGTCATTATTGAGGAAGTTGCTAAAAAGATTATCATTGATTTGTAGTACACCATATTGATCTGGTTCTACACCAATGCGCACTAAAGAATTGCGGTCTGAGGGTAGTCCAGGAACACTACGTAATAAACCAGAAGTCAGATCACCTTTAAGCGAGGTTAATAAGGCTTCACCTGCCAATACACCATTGTCACCTGTTGCTGAATCTACAGTATATTGGGAGTCTATATAACTAACCAATGCATTATAACTATCAACAAAGCCTTGAACTTTATTTTGCAAATCAATGGTATCAATACCAATCGACATATTGATGGTGGTGGTAGGGTCGGCTTGTTTTAGCGTGAATGTTAAGCCAACAATAGCATCACTAATGGTATTGCTGCTTCGGGTAATATTTAAGCCATCAATGTTAATGATAGCATCTTGTGCAGCTTGTAGGGTTTGTGCTGCATTGGTTTGTCCTGCTGCACCAATGTTTAAGCCAGCTAAAGCTCCGCCTGCATCCAAGGCTGTGCCAGTGAGGGTAAAACCTGCAGCACCTGTGTCATCAGCGGCTAAGACTAAACGAAAGTCGCCTGTGGCAACTTTAATGACCGATGCTGTGACACCTGTGGAAGCAGTATTAATATTAGTGGCAATATCATTGAGTGAATCGGCCGCGTTGACATTGATGGTGGTGCCATTGATTTGAAAAGAGCTGGTCGCTAAATTTAAAGCAATATTTTGATCGGTGACAGCATTACCAAAACCATCCAAAACTGCCGTGCCTGATGAAATGCGTTCTGCTGTAGCCAGTTGCTGTACAACAATATTATGATTACCTGCAGTGATGGAATTGTCACCTGCGACATCAATTAAGCTTGATGCGGGTACAGCAGCATTGCTACTGTTAAGTGTTGCTGTGTATGCTAAAAACGTATCTTGGTCACTCATGGTTGAAGATTGCGCTTTAAAATCATTCACCAGTGTACTAAGTTGGTTAAATGCATCTTGCTTGGCAGTTTCAGCATCTTGTTTTTTGCGTAATTGTGCGATTTCAAACTTTTGCGCA
This sequence comes from Ghiorsea sp., assembly GCA_027080505.1. Taxonomy (GTDB): domain Bacteria; phylum Pseudomonadota; class Zetaproteobacteria; order Mariprofundales; family Mariprofundaceae; genus Ghiorsea. The sequence continues at coordinate 4,306 of JALWRX010000109.1, read as the reverse complement.
CCAAGCAGTTCATCAACTGCACCTTTGGTGTCAAAACCTGCAACAATACCTGATAAACCTGTAACCGTAGCCATTACGCTTGCTTATCCAATAATAAACCAACCAACTCTTTCATTGCCACTTGGTGTTGAATGAACTCTTTGGATGGCACTTCGCGAATCACTTCACCACTTGCACTGTCAGTAATTTGTACAAACAATTGTCCTAGTTTTTCCTCATAAGTGAAACTGACAGCTTCATTGCTGCCTGCAAAATTTTGGTTAGCTTGTTGTACGGCTTGTTTTAATTCTTGTTCACTCACCATGGGTTCAGGTTGATTTTGTACTGGTTGTGCGACAGCGGTTTGCGGTGCTACTTTGGGTTGAAACACTTGAACTGAGGGTGCAGAAGAACCAGGAATAGAAACAGCCACGGCACTAGTAGTTGTGATTGATTTGATAGCTTCCATGACTTACCTCCTTTGTAAGATTGGACTTCTTGCTTAAAACGCTTAATCCCCCCTCCACCAGATTCACCGTGAATCTACCGAAGAGGGGACTTAGCTTTACGTCAGATTAGACTGATTCAGAGCTTACCTGAACAAAGTCATCACGTTTTGCGCTGCTTGGTTGGCTTGCGCAAGCATGGATGTACTTGCTTGAGTAAGGATTTTGTTTTTGGTGAAATCAGCCATTTCTGCAGCCATATCTGCATCACGAATAGATGATACAGAAGCTGTTGTTTGTTCAATACTGGTTGCAATATTGGATTGGATAAACGCTACTTGGTTTTGTGTTGCACCAAGGTCAGCACGTTGTGATACCAATGTGTTCAATGCTGCTTTTGCAGTATCAATGTATGCTTGTGCATTAGCTTGTGTGGTTAAGTCACCAGTGCCAAGTCCCAAAGCAGTTGTGGTATAAGATTTCGTCAAATCCACAGTCACTTGGTTGTTAGCATTGTTGTCAGCACCCACTTGGAAAGCTAAAGCTGCAGCGTATGCAGATGTTCCAGCAGCAGCGTCAGCGGTAACTGCGGTTTGCCCATTAACTGTGCTGTTAGCCAATGTGGCTGCGGCAGTACCTGTTAAAGCAGCACCATTATCCATAGTTACAGTAAATGCTGCACCTGCAGTTAACGTTGCTGTACCTGTTGAGCCATCAGCTCCAGTTACAGTTAGTGTATCACCTGTAGCAGCACCAGTTGTAACAGCATAAGTGTATGTTGTGCTTACGCCACCATCTGTTGCAGCAGTTGTGGTTAAGCTTGTAACTGAACCATTACCTGCAGTTGGGTTTGTAACTGCAAAAGCAACTGCTGCTGAGCCAGCATCAATACCATTCAACAAGTTCACACCATTGTAGTTGGTAGAATTTGCAATTTTATCAATTGCTGATTCAAGTTTGATACGCTCTGCATCCAATTTTCCCAATTCGCCCGCATTGTTTGCAGAAGAAGCTTGGGTTGCCAAAGTTTGGATACGAACAACCATGTTTTGGATTTCGTTTACACCAGCGTCTGCCATTTTTGTCATTGCTTGTGCTTGTGATGCGTTCAGTGATGCAGCTTTCAAACGTTGTGTTTGACCATCTAATTTAGATGCTACTGCATAACCTGATGCATCGTCTGCTGCGTTATTAACACGGAAACCTGAAGACAAACGTTCTAGTGATTTGTCCATCGCTTTACTGTTTGAGTTTAAGTGTTTTAGTGCAGTCATTGCTGCGTTGTTGGTTTGTACTGATAATGCCATAATTCTCTCCGTAGATTGCTTGTATTTTTTTACCCGTAAACGACCTCATGCCTTGTTACGCTTGCGTCTTGCAGTTGGTAAAAGAAGCTTCTTGCCTCTCATGTGAGATTACCTATCGCAGGTTGTTGTGCCGACTTTAGAAAAAAGTTGAACTTTTATTTTTTGCTCGTTTCATGTTGACGCTGCTATAGCGACTAGCTACCTTACCCATAGTTTTTGGATTTACTTTTAGGAGAAGAACATAGATGGCAATCATAAATGTAACAGATGATAGTTTTGATAATGATGTATTGAAGGCATCAGGTGCTGTACTTGTCGATTTTTGGGCACCGTGGTGTGGTCCTTGTAAACAAATTGCACCATTACTGGAAGAAGTTGCCGCAGAAATGGGCGATAAAATTACTATTGCTAAAATTGATATTGATGATAACCCAAACACACCAGGTAAATACGGTGTGCGAGGTATCCCTACATTGAGTATTTTTAAAGATGGCAATGTGCAAGGAACAAAAGTAGGTGCTGTCAACAAAGCCAAGTTGGTTGATTTTATTAACGAACATTTAGATTAATTTTATATCTAGGGTATAAAGGTGGCAATATTTCAGTTTTTGCAAAAGGTGGAGTTTAACTCTGCCTTTTTTGCATCTACTTTACTAAGGATTTATTTATTCTTAGCAATGTTAAGCCTGATTTTGGGCTTATTTTGGAAAAACTTTGATTTGCCACCGACAACACCGCAAGGGTTTGGCATTGCTTTTTATCAACATGTACTTGGGCATTTGGATGGGCGGGCTTGTCCTGCATACCCTGTTTGTTCGGCGTATGCTAGAGAAGCGATTCAAACACACGGTGCTTTGGTGGGCTCTTGGTTGATGATTGATAGACTGATTCATGAAACGAGTGATTTGTCGCTTGGCCCTTGGATCAATTGGAAAGGTGAAAAACGATTGTATGATCCACTTAAACGAAACGATTTTTGGTTGGAGAAAGAACATGAACATTGAAGTAACACAACAAAAGCAACATGAGCGTGGTTTTACCTTGTTAGAAATTATGGTGGTGTTGGTGATTATTGGTGTGCTTGCTGCTATGGTTGCACCACGATTTATTGAGCGGGCGGATGAAGCTAAGGTGGATTCAACACGAGCTCAAATTAAAAATATTGAGCAAGCTATGAAGTTGTATCGCTTGCAACATGGGCATTACCCTTCTTCTTCGGAAGGTATTCAAGCACTGGTTTCCCCTGGCAAGAATGGTAAGCGTTACCTAGATAGTTTACCTAAAGATGCATGGGGCAATCCATTTGTGTACTTGTCGCCTGGTGTACATGGTGATTTTGATATTTTATCTTATGGTGCTGATGCCAAAGCAGGTGGTTCAGGTTTTGATGCTGACATTGGCAATTGGGATGAACAAAAATAGAAACTTTTTTGCCGTATAAACATGCCCAAGCAGGCTTCACCCTGCTTGAGATTTTGTTGGTGATTGTGATGATTGCGGTAACTTCAGCCATGGTTGTACCATCGTTGGATATTTCGGGTGCATCTTTGGATGATGAATCCGAAAGGCTGCAATCCACATTGCGCTATGCTTCTCAAGAAGCACAATTGTCGGGTGAACCCCTACGTTGGGTCGCCACGAAATATGGCTGGCATTTTGAAGTTTTAGTACAAGATGCAGCGAATAAAAAACAAGACTTTGCAAGTTTGTCGTCAACAACCACATACACAGAGCCGAGTTATGCTTGGCAAGCATACGAAGATGAGCCATTGCAACCTTATGAGATACCAGCACCTTTGTTTATTAAAACTGTTGCACAAGCCATTGAATTTGATTTGGGCGTAGAAGTGAAAAATACAGATCAAGCTGAGAATAAAAAAGAGCCAGTTGTCGGTCAGGTGCTTTTTTTGCCAGATGGTACAACATCACTCAGTGATATTGTGTTAGCCAGTGAGGATGATGGTATTACACCTATTGTGTTACGTGTCCGTCCTGGTCCTGCGGGTATTCGTTTGAAGAAAGAAGGTGAGAGGAAGCTCTGAACAAGCCATGAATTCGTATTTTGCGTCCAGAACATCCAAAATCGTTGTTGTGTATTTGAGCAATAGCTTTGCTATTATTTGCAACCCACGCCTAGATTTTGAATATTCTGAATCACAACCTACTTTATCCAGACTTATTCAGAGCTTCCCTAACTTTTTACCAAGTGAATTAATGCAGCTAAAGCATCATCGAAGTTGTCATTAATGATTTGGTGTTGTGCTTCATGGGCATGGTCTATTTCTGCTTGTGCAGCAGCCACACGTTGTTCAATTACATTAGAATCATCTTGTCCCCTTTGGGTTAAACGCTGGCGTAAAACTTCAATGGATGGTGGTAGAATAAAAATCCGCGTAGCCGAAGGAATTTTCTCTGCGACCTGTGCTGCACCTTGCCAGTCAATTTCCAACAATACATCTTTACCTTGTTTAAGCAGGGCTTCTACATCACTTTGACGTGTACCATAATAATTATGATGGACTAGGGCAGATTCTAAGAATGCACCGTTGTCTTTTTGTTTTTTAAAGTCTTCAA
>JALWRX010000108.1 GCA_027080505.1 Ghiorsea sp. | reverse complement strand
CCTGCGTGGAAAGCAGCAGCAGCTTACCGCAATAAAGACTATCAAGCTGCAATGGATGCATTTAAGCATATCAAGCAACCCAATGCAGATGATTGGTATAATCAGGGTAATGCCTTGGCACATGCAGGCAAATTGGATGAAGCGATTGCTGCTTATCAGCAAGCTTTGAATATCAATTCCAATCATACTGATGCGCAAGCCAATAAAACTTTGCTTGAGAAGTTAAAAGCACAACAAAAACAACAGCAGAAAAATAAAGATGGAGACAAAGGTAAGGATAAAGAGAAGAAGAAAGATGAATCCAAGCAAGGTCAGCAGGGGAAAAAACAGCAAGACCAATCTTCCAAACAAGGTCAGTCCAACCAGAAGCAAGGTGGGCAGTCAGGTGATACGCAATCATCACAAAATAAGTTAGAACAGAATCAATCAAAACAGAATAAACCACAGCAAGGGCAGCAAAATAAACAAGGGCAAGATAAGTCCAAGCAAGATATGCAAGCCCAAGAGCAGCAGAAACCAGAGGGTCAGCAAGATAAGCAACAGAGCAAAGCAGTACAGGCGAAACAAAAGCAAGACAATCAACAAGGAAAAGATAAGCAAACGCCTGTCATCAGTAGTGATGAGCAGCCCAAAAGCGAGGCGCAGCAAGCATTTGAACAAACTTTACGCCGTGTGCCCGATGACCCTTCAGGTTTGTTGCGTCGTAAATTCTTATATCAATATCAGCGGCAAGCAGGGCAAGTGCCGCAGCGAGGTCAGGCATGGTAAAACTATGTATCAGTATCATATTGATGTTGTTGGCTACGATGCAAACAGCATATGCCGAGGTGAGTGCAGAGCTTAATCAATATATTGTGCCTTATGGTGAGTCGGTGCAGTTGACGATTACGGCGGTAGGGGATACCGATGGTGAGCCTGATATTGCGCCCTTAAAACATGATTTTGATATTCTAGGGCAAAGCCAAAGCAGTAATTATAGCTTTATCAATGGCAGCATGAATAGCAGTAAAACTTGGACTTATGGTTTGATGCCTAAGCGTGAAGGCAAACTGCAAGTGCCCGCGATTCGAGTAGGGCAAAGCAAAACGAATGCTCTAGTGCTGCAAGTGATTGCTGCGCAAAACCAAGCCAAATCATCACGTGAGATTTGGTTGGAATCATCGCTGTCTGATAACAGTGTGTTGGTGCAAGCACAAACGGTGTTGACCATTAAACTGGTGCGTGCGGTAAACCTATCACAAGCTGATTTAAGTGAACCTGATATTAGCAATGCCATTGTGCAGCGCATGGGTGATGATCATAATTATGAAGCTGTCGTTGATGGACGAAGAGTGATTATCAATGAACGAAAATATGCCATATTTCCACAGCAAGCAGGTGATTTGACCATTCCTGCGATACAGCTTGATGCAGTCATCAACAATAGCAGAAGCATGTTTAGCCAAGGGCGTTCGATTCGTTTGCGTAGTGAGCCATTGACCTTACATGTGCAAGCCAAACCTAGCGCATGGAAAGGTGGGGCGTGGTTGCCAGCTAAATCACTGACCTTACAAGAGCAATGGTTGGATGATGCCGTGCCAACTTATCGGGTGGGCGAGCCATTTACACGGGTGATTGAGTTGCAGGCAGAGGGTTTGACTGCAGCACAGCTACCCAGCTTATTGGAAGGCAAAACAATTGCAGGGTTTAAGCTTTATCCAGATAAAGCTGAATTGGATATGCAGGTGAAAGATGGGAATATTCTTGGTATTCGTCGTGAAAAAGTTGCCATGATGCCAACCCGAGCAGGTAAATTATGGCTGCCTGAAATTCGAGTGGCATGGTGGAACACCCAAACCCAAACCCTACAATATGCCATCATTGCAGGGCGCGAGATTGAGGTGTTGCCAGCAATACAACAGCAAGGGGGAACGCAAGGGCAAGGAACAGCGCAACCACCTGTTGCTACACAAACTAAGCCAGTTGCGCCTGATGCAGCACCCGCAGCAATGCCAGAGCAAATTCAGTCCAAAGCATCACCTTTTTGGCAATGGGTAGCATGGGTATTGGCAGTTTTATGGCTTGTGACCTTGTGGTTATGGTGGAGAGCAACACGTAAGCGAACCACACTCAAGCAACAAATAAGTGAACCCAATGTGTCTGCCAAACTTTCAAGTGTAGAAAAAGCACTTCAACAAGCCTGTCAGCGCAATGATGCGAGAAAAACACTGGAGCTGTTGCCGCAATGGGGAGCCGCATACTTTAAGGATGAAAGTATTCAGTATTTGGCTCAACTTAAGGGTAAGTCTAAGGCATTGGATGATGCCATTGCAGATTTGGAGAGGTATTTGTATGCCTCATCTGAAGCAAGTGTGTGGTCGGGTCAAAATGTATGGGGTGTTATTTCATCTTTGCATGGTGATAAGACAAGCAAAAATAAACAGGAAAATACCCTTACCGCACTATATCCCAGCCAACACGAGGAGTCATGATGTCTCAATCTTTGCAAGCCCTACAACAATGTATAGATGATACGCGTATTCGTATTCGAGAATCTGAACAAGGCTTGTTTATTCTAGAGATTGATACAGCGCTTTGTTCAGCAAGTATGGCATTGCAAGGGGCGCATGTGATGACTTGGCAACCCAAAGGTGAAGAACCTGTGCTGTGGTTGTCTCCTGATGCTAAGTTGGAGAAGGGTAAGTCTATTCGTGGGGGTATCCCCATTTGTTGGCCATGGTTTGGCGACCATGAAACAGAGCCTGCCTATGCCGCACATGGTTTTGCGCGAACCGCAGATTGGGAGCTGGTGAGCACGGCTGAATTACCTGATGGTGATATTGAAGTGGTGATGCGTTTGTCAGATACGCGAACCGAGCAATGGGACTATGATACACCTGTTGAAATCAAAGTGGTTTTTGGTCGTACTTTAAATATTGAACTTACGACCCACAATCAAAGCCATGTTCC
>JALWRX010000107.1 GCA_027080505.1 Ghiorsea sp. | reverse complement strand
GGTTTACGGGTTTAAGTGGTTCGGGTAAATCAACGATTGCAAGTGCTGTAGAGCAAAAGCTATTTGAACTTGGACATCACACATACTTGTTGGATGGTGATAATGTGCGCCATGGTTTGAATAAGGATTTGGGCTTTAGTGATGCGGATAGAATAGAGAATATTCGCCGTATTGGAGAGTTGTCTAAATTGATGGTGGATGCTGGTTTGTTGGTGATGACTGCGTTCATTTCGCCGTTTAAATCAGATAGAAGAATGGTACGGGGCTTGGTGCAAAGCTATGAGTTTATTGAAGTGTATATGGATACTTCTTTAGATGAGTGTGAGCGTAGAGACCCTAAAGGTTTATATAAAAAAGCACGTAAAGGTGAAATTAAGAATTTTACAGGTATTGATTCTGAATATGAAGTTCCAGAAGCTCCCGAGGTTGTAGTGGATACTGTGGAGTACAGTATTAGTGAATGCGCTGACCAAGTGGTTGCATATTTGAAAGAACATAAGATGATTGGTTGATATTTACTGTGCAGGTATATTGAGGATAGGTAATGAAAGGAATTATATTAGCTGGAGGTAGTGGCACTAGGCTTTGGCCTATGTCTAGACAGCAACTGCCCAAGCAGTTTTTGAAGCTATCAGGCGAATCATCGTTGCTTGCCGCTACGATTTCACGTTTATCACCGATGATAGAGCAAGATGATGTTTGGGTAGTCACCAATGAAGCCCATGCGACAGGCGAGGCTTTTTCAGAGCTTGATCATTTGCATACCATACTTGAGCCATGTGCAAGGGATACTGCACCAGCGATTGCACTGGCAGCCGCATTGTTGCAAAAAGATGGGGATGACCCTGTGATGCTGGTATTGCCTGCTGATCATATCATTCAAGATATTCCTGCTTTTCATCAAGGTTTAAAACAAGCAATTGCCGCCGCAGAGCAGGGTAAGATTGTTACCTTTGGCATTGTGCCTGAACATGCTGATACGGGATTTGGTTATATTCAGGCTGATAGGCAAGCCGATATATCGGATTTGGTAGAAGCAATGCCAGTCAAACGATTTACAGAAAAACCAGATTTAAACACAGCCCGGTCATTTCTTGAGCAAGGTGATTATTTTTGGAATTCGGGTATGTTTGTGTGGAAAGCTTCGTTGATTTTGGCAGAAATTGAGAAGTACCAACCAGAGATTACCCAAGTTGTTCAGGCGATGAAATTAGCTTGGGAAAGTGGTGAGCCTTGGCAAGAAGTGGTACGGCATCAGTTTCAAGATATGCCTTCGATTTCGATTGATTATGCGGTGCTTGAGCCCTCGGATAATGTGGTGATGGTGCCTGTATCTATGGGCTGGTCAGATGTGGGTAGCTGGGATGCAGTATATGATATATCAAAGAAAGATGCTGATAATAATGCGATCAGTGGGCATGTGATTGCTGTTGATTGTAAAAATACATTGCTGCGCAGCGAGTCACGTTTGATTGCTGCAGTAGGTTTACAAGATGTAATGGCGGTGGAAACAGCCGATGCAATTCTTCTTTGTCACAAAGGTGAAAGCCAGCGTGTACGTGAAATTGTTAAGGTTTTAAAGGATAGTAATAGTATTGAGCATCATGAGCATATGACAGTGCTTCGTCCATGGGGCAGCTATACAGTATTGGATAACAAGGCTGAGGGGTACAAGCTTAAGCGTATTGAAGTGAAGCCTGGTGCGTCATTGTCGCTACAAAGTCATCAGCATCGCTCAGAGCATTGGGTGGTGGTGTCGGGTACGGCAACAGTGACACGAGATGATGAAGTGATAACAGTTTCTAAAAATGAAAGTACATATATTCCAATTGGCGTAAAACACCGCTTGGAAAATAAAGGGAAGATACCTTTGCAAATGATTGAAGTGCAAGTTGGGGACTATCTCGAAGAAGATGATATTGAGCGCTTTGATGACGTTTATGGGAGAGAATAAATAGCCTATGTTTATTCAAGGAAGGAGAATACGCGACTTGTTGGGCATGCTTCTGACAATGCTTATTGGAAGTTTGAGTTGAAAGATATGTTTAATGCTGTGTGGGCATATAGGTATTTTATTGTATCATCTATAAAAACAGAATTTAAGACTCGTTTTGCAAGGAGTAGGCTGGGGGCTATCTGGATGGCTTTGCACCCACTTGCTCAGGTGCTTGTATATGCGCTTGTACTTTCTCAAATTATGACGGCCAAGCTTCCTCATGTGGCAACCCAGTATGCATACCCTATTTATATTCTATCGGGCATTATAGGGTGGTCCCTTTTTTCAGAAATACTTGGAAAGTCTCTCAATATATTTATAGTCAATGCAAACCTGCTCAAAAAGATTTCTTTTCCCAAACTTGCGCTACCGATTATCGTTGTAGGTGTGGCATTAGTTAACTTCACAATTTTTCTTATGATGATGTTTGTTGTGTTTGGCTTCTTAGGGCACCTTCCTCTTCACGCGTTACAATGGTTGCCATTGCTTATTATATTGACAGTTATGTTGGCTATAGGGATAGGACTCTTTTTAGGTACTATAAATGTATTTGTTCGTGATATTGGTCAGTTTATGGAGGTTGTACTTAATTTTTGGTTTTGGTTAACGCCAGTGGTCTATATGGTTTCTATAGTACCTGAAAAGTATCATGCCCTTTTTATGCTTAACCCTATGACTGGCATAGTAATGGGTTTTCAGAATGTTTTACTTTATGATAAAGCACCAGACTTAAATCTTTTGGTGTATCCTGGTTTGTTTGCAATCATAAGTATGATACTAGCAATGGTAGTGTTTTTTAAGGCACGTGAAGATATGATGGATGTGCTATGAAGCATATACTAGAAGTAAAAGACATCGCTAAATCTTTTAAAGATTATTCGAGTGAATGGGCAAGAATATTTTCTTGGTTTGGGTTAAACACTAAGCCACAAAAAGAGCACCATATTCTAAAACATGTAAGTTTTAACATAGCCCCAGG
>JALWRX010000106.1 GCA_027080505.1 Ghiorsea sp. | reverse complement strand
CAATCATTTACATACACAGGTGGTGCGCCAGCTCCTATACCATTTAGCTATGCAGTGTCTGAACCAGTGGGCTCTACATTGAGCTTTAGTGCTACAGCCACCAGCAACTCAGGCGCATCAAGCCAACAGCCTGTAACAGCTAAAGCAAATGTCATTGCAGGTGGGTTGACTGTTACCATGACACCTGACACAGCAACGGTAGAGCCATGGCTTCAAGATAGAAGTATATCCTTTATGCAAGGCGGAAAGCAGGTTATCAACAAGAAGGTTCAGTCTGTGCAAGCAAGAACTCAGGATATCCAAATTACGGTAACTGGACCACAAGGACCAGTATTGGGAGCCAAAGTCAATGCTGTGCTGGAAATGTTCCTAGGTGCTGAAACATTTGGGGGACACGATCATGGAATTAACGGACGACCATTGGGTACGCTCGGTTCGTTATCTCCTGTTCAAGAAGTTAATGGCAAGTACAATACAACTTATACATCATCTATTTATGCATCCAAGGCACAGATTCGGGTCACTGCGACAGATCCAGCCACGCAATGTTCTGGAGAAACCGTATCTAAAGCATTTGTTGCAAAAGTAGGAGGGTTGGTTCAGTTTAATACTGCTTTAGGCATTAACAGACTAGTTGGAGGCACATGCAATCATCATGGGGCAGCAGATAGTGGTACAACATGTACATCTCCAAACAATAATCATTATTTAACCCAAGCAAGTCTAGATAAGCTTATTAAATTACAACAAGCTTATGCAATGAAATATCCCAACAGGGGCGGCTTGCGCATCAATGACGCAAGCTTGCCTTATGGAGGGAAGTTTGAGGTATGCAACGACAGCAGCCCACGAGCAAGCAGCCATTGTATTAACCGTCTTTGGAAAACACATAATTTTGGACATAAAACACATCGTCGAGGTCTGGATGTTGATATAGGCAATCGGGATACCTATGACATACCAGGAAAACCACCTTATACAGTAACAGCCGAGGCATTACGTTTTTTAAATAAAAAAGCTCAAGGCGGATTGTTTGCAGCCCTTAAAGACGAAAGCGCTACAGCCAACCATTTGCACATTTATTTTGAGTAGGAGAGAAGCATGAAAAACATATTTACAGTATTTCTATTGGCGACTGCTCTACTGCTATCTACAACTTCTCATGCGCGAGTCCTTGCAGGGTTAATTGACAGAAACGGCAACCCTATTCACAGCGGTGATGAATTTACCCTGCATGTGAATGCAACAGTGACAAGTGACCCTTATGGCTTTCGTTATAGCTACGACTTAACCAATGATGTGATGAGTAATCAACCCATTATAGATTTCACATTATTGGTTCAAGATATTTACTCTATTGTAGTAGGCTCTTCTAGTTCACCATGGGGAGAGTCATCCTATCCGGTTGTAGGGACAACGAGCCGTTCTCTTTCTGCTTTTTTTGGAACTGATGGAGTGAACCCTCCCCCCTTGGCTCCGGGACAGACATTGGCCGGATTCACGTTTCTATCGCCTTACCCGCCGGGGATTATTAAAGCCTATGCTGAGGGGGTTACAAATATCCCATGGTATGACAGTGCTCCTTCTACCTTGGACGAATATGATTTAATTACGCCTTATGGCCCTGGCAAGGTGTTTCCCGTAATCGGTCCTGTTAAGCCATCTACACCCAATGTCACTGACAATTATTCAGTAATTGGTTGCACGGGCGGCATCTGCGATGTGCAGCTTGATATTACAGGTCCGCAAGACCCCTATGGTACAGCCTATACGTATCTGTGGAGCGGAGCGTTTGGCTCGGCAACAGGAGCCAAACCTGTGGTTCAACTATCGGCAGGGACTTACAATGTATCCGTCAGCGTAAGCGACCCTTATGCCACATTGGTGACAGCAACTATGCCTGTCACTGTAATTGACCCGAATCCCCCTGTCATCACCCCACCTGCTGGAAACAATGGTGGTGGTAATGCTGGTGGTGGAACCAATGGAAATGGTCAAGGTACAGGCGATAACGCAAATCCTAACGGAGATATAGATCACGACGGTACCCCCGACGATGAAGATGATGACCGTGATGGTGATGGCAAACCCAACAACCAAGATAATGACCCCGACCACCCTGATTGATGCCTCTCATCAATGATTAGACTTGCAAAATGTAAGCTAAATCACAATCATGCGATGGTTATCGTTTTGAGGGTGTATATATGTCATTTTTTAGTCGTCTTAGCAAAGGGTTAAGTAAAACCCGTGAAAGTATTGGTGGTTTATTCCCCAGTGAACCCAAAGAAAAGTTAAGTGAAAGCCAATGGCAAGATATTGAAGATGCCTTAATCATGGCAGATTGCGGTGCACAATTGGCGATGGACTTGGTTGAAAAAGCCAAAAAATCAAAGCAACCCATGCAATCATTAAAAGACAATATGCAAGCTACCTTAGTCTCAGGCAATACAATCAAAGATGCTAAACCTTTTGTACTACTGGTTGCAGGTGTAAATGGCACAGGCAAAACCACCACCATAGGTAAACTTGCCAATATGTATGCCGACCAAGGAAAAAAGGTGCTGATTGGTGCTGCTGATACGTTTAGAGCAGCGGCTGTAGAGCAGTTGGCAGTATGGGTTGAGCGTGCTGGTGCAGATATTGTCAAACAAGCCGAAGGCGCAGACCCTGCATCGGTCGCTTTTGACACTATCTCACGCGGCATAGCTAAGAATTATGATGTGATTATTATTGATACGGCAGGTCGTGTACAAACCGATACCAGCCTGATGAATGAATTGGCAAAGGTATATCGCGTGATTGGCAAAGCCTTGGATGGTGCACCCCATGAAGTTTGGCATGTGGTGGATGGTGGCACAGGTCAAAATGCCATTGTACAAGTCGAAAAATTCCGTGAAATCATTCATACCACGGGTTTAATTGTCACCAAACTTGATGGTACAGGCAAAGGTGGCGTGGTATTGCAATTATGTGATAAGTTTAAGTTACCTGTTCGTTATATTGGTG
>JALWRX010000105.1 GCA_027080505.1 Ghiorsea sp. | reverse complement strand
CACCAAATAAATCAAGTGTTTGGTAGCTTGCATTGAAGCCTAAACGTTTGGCATTGTTATTGGCAGCTTTGACACTGGCAGGGTTTAATTCAGCACCTGCAACTTCACAGCCTATAGCTGCTGCAAGGGGTAGAGATAAGTTGCCACAGCCTGAAAATAAATCGACAACACGCTTTGCACCTTTATTCCACTCCAAAATTTGTTGAATGAGGATTTGGTTGCCTCGAGCATGACCTTGTATGAAATCGTTGGGACCTATTTGTATGTTGATAGATTTATTTTTTGTAATTTGAATAGTGTCGAATAAGGTTTGAATAGGTTTGTGAAGCGCTTTAACGGAGGGGCTACCAATTTTACGCCACCACCACTGTTGGTTCTCCTGGATAGGGGGGGTAAAATCAGTAGGGCAGCTTTGTTCAGACTCTACAATAATATGTGTACCATTGCTTAGCTCTACAGCTTGAATGCTTTGGATAGATGTTGGTAAGTGGCTTGTTTCTAACTGTCTACGAAGTGTGTCTAAACCGTGGGTAATAGCTATACAAGTGTTGGTATGAACAATGTTATGACTGAACCGTTTACGAAAGCCAAGTTTGCCATTGTCCATAAACCAGCGAACTCGCCTGCGCCCTGCAAACTCCGTAGTTTGAGGCGTTTCAGGAATAATGTTTGTGTGCTCTGTTATAAAAGCTTGAAATGCGTCAGTGACCCAGCTGTTTTTCAAGTCAGCTTGTGTTTGTTGCGATAAGTTTTGTAGGGCGCAACCACCGCATGTTTGTGCAACAGGACACTTGGCTGAAATACGTTGCGGTGATGGTGTGACAATAGCTGTAACCTCACCACGAAAAGCACCACGTTTTTTTTGTGTGTACTGGAATTGGACGGTGTCTCCCACAACTGTGTTAGGAATGAGTACTGTATTGTTGCGTTCACGAACTAAACCTTCACCGCCAGGTAATATGGTTTCTACTGTTGCTGTGTGTTGTTCGCTCATGCGTTACGAGAGAATATCAATAGGACCAATCGTAATCGGGCTTGTAGATTTAAAGCGGATACGTATGGCTTGAATCAGTGGTGCAACCTTAATGATGTCATCAATGGTAACTTGAATATCTACATCATCACCTTTGCGTTCAAAGATACGCTTCCATGTAAAGCCATTGGCAGGTTTTATTTCCAAATAAACATATCCCTTGTGAAAGTCTGCGCGACCAACACTGGCTTTATGTAAGATAATTTTAGAAATCACTTGGGGTTGATCAAAAACCAGTTTGGATTCCCCAGTTCTGCTGATTGCCCTATGTGTTTTGTTACTGTTTCTCTTAAATATTTTTTGAAAAAAAACATGATTTCCACCTTTGAATTCATGTTTGCTACTGGATAGCACTTTAGACTTATCACTACGTGTCACAGTATAACGTACTTGTTTAGTTAAAAGTACGGGTTTTACTGTCTTTTCTTTTTTAGGCTTGTTTATTTTCGGTGTTTGTGCAGTTTTTTTCTTAGTTATATTTATCTTTTTTGTTTGAACTTCTTTTTTCTTTGTTGCACTTGCCTTTTGGGTGTTTTGTTTTGCCACATGAGGCTTTGAAGTACTTGGCTTTATTTGTTTATTATTGGGTTGTTGAGCTTGCACTTGTTTTTCTTTGTGTTTTGCTAAAATGGGGTTGGTTTGTGTTTCTTGGCGTGATGTTTCTTGCAGATATGGTGAAGCAGTTTTTTCTGCCATAGTTAGCACGGCAATAACAAGTGCGCCTAAAACTACAAAGAGCAGTGCTATGCCTGATAAACCAGAAAAAAGTTGGCGAAGTTTTGGTAAAGTATTGTGCCACAAATGGGAGAGCTTTTCTTTGCCATGCTGTATCCATTGCTGTGCGACTTCAGCATTGCTAGGAGGGGGGAGAATGATAGAAGTAGTGCTCGTTTGTGAGCTTGTACTTGAACTTTGTTGTGGTTTTCTTGCCTTGGTGGGCACGGGTTTAAGGTGAGCCATGATATCAACAATTTTATCACGAACAATGGCAGCACTTTCTGGGCGGCTATGTTTACTTTTACTGAGTAACTTAAGAATAAGGTCAGATAAGGCTGATGGTATGGATGGATCCAACTTATTAGGAATAGGGGCAGGTTCACGTACCTGTTTTTCCATGATTTCAAATTCACCACCATTACTGGAGGCATCAAAAGGAAGTTTACCCAAAACCATGTAAAACAATAATATGCCGAAAGCATAAAGGTCAGTTCTTGCATCAATAGGCTTGTTTAAAATTTGTTCAGGTGCCATGTAACGAAATGAGCCAACGGTAGCACCACTTTGGGTGAGGTCATCTTCACCATGCTCAGGTTTAGCAAGCCCGAAATCCAATAGTTTAACTTCATCATTACTTGAAACGAGCACATTGGCAGGTTTTAAGTCACGGTGCACCATGTCAAAGTGATGTGCGGCTTCTAAGCCTGTAAGTATATCAATAGCAATGCTCAGTTTCTTTTCTAGTGGTAGGTCGGGGTTGTTTTTTAGGTAAGCTTTTAAATCTTCACCTTCAATCAATTCCATAATCAAAGCCATATGGGTTTCATCTTCAAACAAGGAAAGCAAGGTTACGATGTTAGGGTGCATGACCTTAGCATGCATACGTGCTTCACGGCGGAAGCGTTGTTTTAAATTTTCATGTCTAAGCAAGTGTGGGTGTAACACTTTAATTGCTACAGGTCGCCCCAGTTCTTTATCAATAGCACGATAAACAACGCCCATCCCGCCTTGACCAAGGCGTGATTCAATAATATAAGAACCTAAGTGTGTTAGGTCTTCACTGGATGAGTTCTGTTCAGGGGTGTCGTTCAAAAGATCTCCTGTATTTCAGGCTTTATATCCATGCCGATAAGCCGATTGTTAATGTTCAATGCGCAATGTCAAGGCAAATGAGCTAAGTTATATTATCCAATCGGTTTTTTAATGGTCTATGGTGTGCATCACATAAACAAACAGCCAGTGCATCGGCGGCATCTTCAGGCAAGGGAAGGGGAGGTTTGAGTAGAGCCTTAATCATGTGTTGCACTTGGTTCTTATCGGCGCGACCATGCCCGACAATGGCTTGTTTGACTGCTGTTGCCGAGTAAGTATTGATAGCAAGGTTAGCATGGCAACATGCGGCAATCAAAGCCCCTCTAGCTTGTCCTAGTTTTAAAGCTGACGATACATTCTTTGATACAAAAACATCTTCAATGGCTGCACAAGATGGCTGATAGGTTTCAATAATGCTTGAAAGCTCGTGGAATAATATCCCCAGCCGTTCAGTGAACTCACCCGTACCACAGCGAATAACATGATGGTGAACATGGCGTACTTTGTTGCCATGGACATCAATAATACCTACACCTGCTTTGCGTGAACCAGGGTCTATTCCCATAAAACGAATGCTACTCATAGGGATGTGTGACCACTTAAATTTTGTAGGCTGCGAATGAGTTTTTTTCGCCCAACAATAAACCGAAAGGGGTGTCCGTCATTGATGCGCCAAATCCATGCAGCACGTATGCCAGATAGTAATAAACAGCGTATTTGTTCAGTGTTTTTACTTTGTTTGAGGTGCTCAGGTTTACCACGGATAATCATACGAGGTTTTATAGTGCTCACCGTTTCCCCGTATAAATGTGCAATAGCTGCAATAATATTTTCATGACATGGGTCGTTGAAAAACTGTACTTGCTTGTGGATTCTTAGCATACCATCACCGATGTGTTGTAAGATGTTGGGTTGTTTGGCAAGTTTCTTTTCTATGGTGAGCATACCAGCAGCATATTTGACGATTTGTTTTGCATGATTGATGTCTTGACCTTGGAGTAGGCGTTTGGCTTGGGTGTTTCCTAGAGAGAAATACCCATCTTGGGTATAGTCATCATTGAGTAAAGCATGCATACAGTGTTTGAAATAAACAGGGTCACACTTTCCTGTTTGGCTGATGGAAGTAATAAGACACGATGTTTGAACTAACGCAGCTACAGCAAGTGCACGTTGCTTTTCGCGTTGGGCTTTATCATTTGAGTGGTAGGGTACAGCTTTCATGTGGCGTAGTGTGGCGGTGTATATAGGATGTCACAAGTATAGGTTTATTGAGGTGTTATTGTGGGTGATTTTTTTACACAGGTTCGTCATTGTTTAGTAGAAAAAAATATAGATACAAAGGTGATAAAAATTCACCAGTTGGCAAAAGAAATGCGTCAAGGTGGTGAGGTTCATGTGCAGTCTTTTGGTGATGCGCTGAGTGTGACGGAAAATGGTCGCCCTGATAAACCAAAGTTGGTTGGAGCAACAAGTGTTCCAAAGCGTGGTTTTGGTAGCCTTGAGGGTAGGGCAATTATGATGCACGCCATTGCTCATATTGAATTTAATGCCATGAATTTAGCTTTGGATGCGGTGCAACGTTTTCCGAATATGCCTGAGGAATACTATCGAGATTGGTTGCAGGTTGCTGATGAAGAAGCTTACCATTTTGAACTTATACGCGCACATTTGCGCTTTTTAGGTGCTGATTATGGTGATTATCCAGCGCATAATGGCTTGTGGGATATGGTGGAAAAAACAGCGCACAATGTGTTACACAGAATGGCTTTGGTGCCTAGGGTATTAGAGGCAAGAGGTTTGGATGTTACACCAGGTATTCAAAAGAAACTGCGCCAATCTGGTGATAAACATGCAGCAACCTTGTTGGATATTATTTTTACTGATGAAATAGGGCATGTTGAAGTAGGTACACGTTGGTTTAGGTATTTATGCAAACAAGAGCATAAGAAAGCAGATGATACGTTTTTTACTTTGTTGCATGAATATTTTCCTAAAGGTTTATACGGTCCGTATAATATGGATGCACGTGAAGCAGCAGGTTTTTCCGAGCATGAGTTGCAAATATTGCTAGATGGTTAATATATATTGATGTGTTATGGTTAACTTGAAGCTTTGAGCTTACGATAAGTTTGCATTACTTTTTTGACATAACGCTTGGTTTCTGGGTAGTTGGGTATGCTATTGCCCGCGCGTTTAACAGCATTGGGTCCTGCATTATAGGCAGCAAGGGATAATTCGATATTTTGTTCAAAGGTGTTGAGTAGTTGCCTGAAGTATTTTGCACCACCTTGTATGTTTTGTATGGGATTCCAACTGTTTTGAATTTGGAGTTGTTTGGCCGTTTGAGGCATGAGTTGCATCAGTCCTATGGCACCAGCTTTGGAGTATGCTTGGGGGTTAAAAGCAGATTCAACATCAATAATAGCCTGTAATAACTTGTAATCCAATTGGTTTTGAATAGCAGCATAGCGAATATGTGGTAGAAACTTGGTTTTATTTCTTTGATATTTTTCAAAGTTGTACCCTGCGGTACTTTGTTGTGTCAGTTTGGGGCGATAAATGGAAATGAGTTTGTATGAGCTGTCCATGCGTTTGTCTGTAAAATACAATTGGCCATCAGTATCATGGTAGGTGTAAATATCTGCGGTGGCAGGAAAACTGATGCCTAATACAACTACACACGTAAGTCGTTGTAATATCATAATAAATATATGGTTCCTAAACCTAAGAATGCTAAAAAACCAACCACATCAGTCACTGTTGTAAGTATGGTTCCACTGGCAAGTGCTGGGTCAATGTGTAGACGTTGTAGGGTGAGAGGAATGAGTGCGCCTGCAAGCCCTGCAACCAGTAAATTAATCATGATGGCTGCAGCAATGATAAAGCCAAGCGTTGCTCCATATTCAGGAAACCATAAGCTTGCCAATAAACCGACCAAGAAAGCAAAGCATAAGCCAGTGACCATACTTACGCTGACTTCTTTGAATAATGCGCGTTTTGCATTGTTAAACGTTACCCGCCCCAAAGCAATGCCGCGTACCATCACTGTTAAGGTTTGTGTGCCCGCAATACCCCCCATACTGGCGACAATAGGCATCAAGACAGCAAGTGCTACGATTTGCTCCAAGGTGCCTTGAAACTGGGCAATCACAATGGATGCAATCACAGCAGTAACTAGGTTGAACATCAGCCATACGCCACGCCGCCAAGCTGTGATACGTACAGGCTCAGCCAAGTCATCTTGATGCGACAAACCTGCAAGGTGAAACATATCCTCAGTGGCTTCTTCATGTACCACGTCAATGATATCATCGGCTGTAATTCGTCCAACCAGTACGCCTTTTTTATCGACAACTGGTAAAGCCAAAACATCATATTTATGAAAGATTCTAGCAACTTCTTCTTGGTCTTCATCTACAGTAACAGAGGGAAAATCTGCGTCGGCAATGCGCCAAATTTCTTCGTCAGGCTCGGTAAAAAGAAGTGCATGCAGAGGAACAACGCCAGTAAGTTTGTCGTGCTGATTCACAGCATAAATATAAGTTAGGTTTTCAATCGATTGCCCCCAGCGGCGTAATACGGAAAGTACTTTCTCAACGTTCCAGTCATCGCGAACTTTGAAAAGCTCTGCCTGCATAAGTCCGCCAGCAGAGGTTTCTTCATAAGCCATAAGTGGTTCGATGCCGCGCCTATCCTCAGGGTCTAACCCTTTGATGACTTCATCTGCAACTTCAGGTTTGACCGATTGCAGGATGTCAGTGGCATCATCTGAATCCAGATGTTCAACCACATCTTCAATATCGCTAGGGTTGAGTTTGGCAAGCAAGTCTTCTTTCATCCCCTCAGGTAGTTCAAGCAAGGTGTCACCCAATAAATCGTCAGGGATGACCTGCATCAGTCGCAAACGTTCGTCATCATTGCGGCAGGCAAGAAGCTCTTCAGCAAGTTCTGAAGCATGCATGGCTGCAACTCTTTTTTGCAACCCCATGGCAGATGTTTCTATACCTACATGTTTATTGTCTTCTGGCATATTACCCTCGTTTGGTTTGAAAAGTAGTCATTGCTAAGGCTTGTGAATTTATTATTAATGGTAATGGTGTTAATTTTAAAGGGAAATATCAAGAAAATCATTTTATAATGTAAGTTTTGTGTCTTTTTTAAAGCTTTATAAAAAAGTGACAAGCATCACAAAAGTAGCTGTAAAGCATTTTTCTGTTGTATAAGTGCTTGATTTTATTTATAATTCGCCGTGATTAATGTCACTTTCCTCTATTGTGGGGAAGAAGGAGAAGTTGGCATCGCTACCTTTGTACATAAAAATGTATTTATGATTTTGTTTTTACTAACTATTTTGATGGTTGGTAGGGTTGGTTATGCGCATAATGTAGGGCAATCTCAAACATCAAAATACTTTGCGCCAGAAACTGTTCAGATGTTGTTAGACCGCGCGTCAGGGGTTACAGCGGGCGGTCCAGGTATTCGTACAGGTGATGTTTTAAGCTATATCATTGAGTCTGTACCATCTCCGAATGGTGCAACATTGGGTTCAGCAGGTTATGTGACTGATTATATTCCGCCTGGTATGGAAGTTGTTGGGGCAAGCTTTGTGGATAAAGTACCTGACCCGACAAAGGTGGGAGGTTTTGCATTTATTGATAGACCCGTAAATTTACCTGGTATTTTAGGTGATGGCTGTGGTCAGCGAGGCTGTCAAGCTTACCTTGCTCCTTTTGCCAATGGTAGTATCGCTAGGGGTACACAAGATACAGGTATCTTTTTCTCTACAGACCCTAGAACTCAGAGGTTGCCTGCTGGACCTTTGACTGTCCCTTTGTTGCCACCACTTGCAGCTCCGGCAACAGCACCTGTTGATATTACAGCATGCTCAAAATCAAGACTAGCAGGTGGTCAGCTTGCTTTCATTACATATAACCAATGGGATTATGACCAGGCTATTGCATTTGGTGACAGTAAGAATGCTTGTGGCGGCGGTGCTATTAAATTGCTAACGGGTGGCACAGGTCGTGGTAACCCACCCATTGTGACAGGAATTGTACCAGGTACTTTTGTTGGTCTGTCATCGCCAGTGGCTGGGCCGCAAACTTATTATACTAATGATTATAACCCTTTGGGTGACGGTATTTTTGCAACACCAAGTTTGGCGGATTTTCAAACTGTAGGACCGTGGCAACGTATTTATGCGCCAGGTTCATTGATTGGTGGCTCGGGGGCTGTTGTGCCCTATGCTGTGAATGGTCCTGAAATTATTGCAGGTGTGCCGACATCTGCTGGCTGGGCATTGTCAACGGCAAACCCATTGCCACCAACAACGAATGCAGTGCGTTGGGCTATTGGCGAGCGCACAGTTGGATCTATTGAGTATGTTAAAATCAAAATGCGTGTTACGAATTTGGCGGCATTTGCTGCTGGGTCGCTTAACAACACTGCTTATACCAACCATTCGGAAGTTTTTGGTGGCGATGCATCAGGGGGGGCTCAAGGCGGGAAAGATATGGTGTTTGCCTATATCGGCCCTAGCCAAGCTAACAATAACGCACAATTGATGGTAACCAAAAAAGTGATTGCTGTATCCAATGTTGGCCCTACTGGCCCATGGATTTCATCTGACGGGGCTTTTGTTGCTCCAGGGCAATGGGTAAAGTATCGCTTGAACTATTTGAACGCAGCCTCGGCACCACTTTTTAATGTGACGGTTACGGATAAGATTGATACGCTTGAAGCTATTTACGTTTCATCCAATACAGGTAACCCATTTGTGGGTGCTGCTACTTATCTTGCGCCCAATGTTACCTGGCCAGTTATTCCTCAGTTAAGCCCTGGTGGTGGAGGATCTATGGAAGTGGTGGTGCAAATCACTGCCGCAGGTGGAGGAGCAATTACAAGCAATGTGGTTTCTGCAACAGCAAGCACTACAACACCACCTGCTGCACCTTTACTGATTAATGCTCAGTCATCTTTTGTCTCGAATATATCTGGAACAGGTGCTGTGCCAAATATTTCGCAAACCAAAACAGTGACACCGAGTGTTGCTGCTCCCGGTGGTCAAGTATTATACAGTATACAATTGGTCAATCATGGTGGGGCAATTACACAACCTGCTAAAGGTAATAATAAACCCGCTAAAGGCTCTATTTATCCCGCTGGCTTGGGTGTTCCTGCAGTGCCGCCTGCAACAGGTGGTGGTGTTATTGTGGGTGACTCTTTGCCAGTATCTTCTGCCCCTGGAGTAGTGCCTGTAGTTAAAGCAATGAGTTATCTAAATACACTTGCGGTAACCCTTAAAGATAACAACACGGGTATTGTCTATCCATTAGCTGTTGGCGATTATACTGTTGATACTGTAACGCGCCCTGGTGATGTGTTTTGGCAAATTTTAAATTACCCAGCAGGTTTCCCATCACCAGTTACTGGTCTGCCATTACCTGCAGCCACACCATTTGATTTTGCAACGGGTACCTTGCAAGTTGATTTTTATGCAACGGTTGCACCGACTACGCTACCGGGCGTGTACTATAACCAAGCTGAAAGCTATGTAGGCACTTGGGATGCAGTGAAAGGGAAGGCGGGTAAAGATATTAGTAAGGTTACCCCAAATCTTGCTCCAGTATCTGTGTCTAGCCCTGATTTTACGACGTTTTGGAAAACAGCAACCGATATTAATGGTGCACCCACAGGGCCAGGGGAAACGCTGCAATACACGCTAAACGCAACCAATACAGGGTTAGTAGCAGCGACCAATGTGGTGATTACGGATGCAATACCAGCCAATACCAGTTTTGTTGTGAGTACTGCAGTCGCAGGTGTCGGTGGCGTGGTTAGTTATTCTAATGATGGTGGGCTAACTTACTTATATACACCTGTAGGCTTGGTTGGGGCTGTGGATGCAGCGGTTACGCATGTTAAATTTACGTATGCAAGTGTAGCGGTTAATGCATCGGCAACACCAAGCTTTAGGGTTCAGCTTTCCCCCTTGTTGGGCAACGGTGTGCAGATTTTAAATCAGGCAAATTTAACCAGTTTGGAAACGGGTTTAACGGTTTTTAAAAGTGATGACCCTGCATTGCCAGGGCTTGCCGATTTAACGACAACAACGGTGACCGCACAACCGAATTATTCTGCTTCAACAAAAACGGCAACGGTGAATGGTGTTAATGCCACAACGATTGTGCCTGGTGATACTGTTTCATATACCATTACACTGACAGACACTGGCAATGATGCAGCAGGTTCGAGCAATATTAGTATAAGCGATGCGATTAACATCAATGTATTGGATATTGCGACATTGACAACCACGCAGCCTGTGGGCTGGACAATTGCAGGCCCTACTGCAACAGGGGTGATTACCTGGAATGCTAACAGCTTTGCTCAAGGGGCAACGGCTGTATTTACGGTGTCTGGTGTGGTTAAAGCTGGGGTTGCCCAAGGCACAGTGCTTAACAATGATATTTCGATTACATCTACGGAACTGTCAACAGCAACGGTAATCTCAGCATCACCGCTTACCGTACCGCAGACGACAGTTTCAGGTTATATTTATACAGGCGGTTCTGTAGCAAATGGGGTGGCGAATGTTACAGTAGCATTGCAGGCAACAGGCAGTAATATTGATACGGTGAATACGTTTACTGATGCCAATGGGTTCTATAGTTTGCCAGCACCTGCAGCAGGTGCTTGGGATGTGCGCGTTACAGATTTAAATGGCATACTATCAGGATTAGCATTAAGTACTGGTTTTACCAACCCGCTACCCGTAACTTTGGTAAGTGGTCAAACACTGGCAAATCAGAATTTTTCTTATGATTTCGTAGGTTCACCTGCACAGGTGAAAGGTCGTATGTTTGATGATGTGAACGGCAACGGTATTGAAGACGTGGGCGAAGCTGCTTTGGTTGGTGTGAGTATAGAGTTGCGTACCCCAACGGGTATTGTTTTGGCAGCGACCACAACAAATGCGTTGGGTGACTATGTTTTTAATAACGTGGCACAAGGTGATTATATTTTAGCAATCACCGATACAGCAGGGCTGCTTACGAATAGGTATTTAACGACAGGTATCGTATCTCCAGTGAGCCTAACAGGCTTGCTTCCAGGCTCTGTTTCTACGGTTAATTTTGGCTACCGCATTGGTAGCCGCATTGGCGATTTGATTTTTGATGATACCAATGCCAATGGTCTCTTAGATGTTGGTGAAGTGGGTTTACCGAATGTGTCCGTTGTATTACAACAGGGTGGAGTAACTATATATAGTACGACAACCAACAATTTAGGAAACTACTTATTCCAAGGTGTGGCTTCGGGCACATACAGTTTGATTGTAACCAATCCGTTTACAGGTGTTGCAAACCCTGCAGTACCAGTGACGGCAGTTGCTGGTGTAGATCAATTGACGTTTGACTATGGGTTTAGTGCGCCACCAGTTATTACTGTAACAAAAACAACAGCAAACCCTGTGGCTGGGCAAAATGCAGCAGTGGGTTATACCATTACCATTACCAATACAGGTGGTGCAGCGAATAATTTTGTAGTGAAAGATATATTACCTTCAACCAACCCACTGGTAGTAGCACCTCCAACGTACACACCATCATCGGGTAGCTTTTTATATTTAAGTACAGATAATGTAACGCTCAATGGTTTGCCTTTTAGTATTCCAACACAGCCTGCTAATTTTTCTACGCAGCCTGTTTGGTCTGGCTTTAGTATGCCAGGGCAATCCACATTAACCATTACATTCACAGCCTTTAGTGATGCCATTGATGGCACATATTACAATGGTGTGCAATATGCATATCAGAATGGGCTTGCACCGGTGCAAGTTGATGCCCCCGATTTGGCAACTGTGGTGGTCTCATCGACTGGTATTTTAAGTAAGGCTGTAACCAAGGTAAATGGTTTGCCTTGGTTAGGTGGTGAACCTGTAGTGGCTGCTGGTGATACCATTACCTATACCGTCACATTGCAAAATACGCCAGCAGCATTGGAGCAACGTGTTTCACAGTTTACTGAAACAATGCCTATAGGTTTTACATATGTGCCCAACTCAACGGTGATTGTAGCACCTGTGAATCCAATTGCGGTTGCCCCCGTGCCTACACAAGTAGGACAAACTTTAACGTGGGTAATGCCTGCATTGAACCCAGCAACATTGGCAGGAAATGCTTTGAGTCAAATCACATTGAGTTTTGATGTCTTGGTTGGGTCTACGGCTACCTCAGGTAGCCACACAGATGTTGCGACTGCCTCGGCAGTAGCAGTACCTGTGCCATTACCTGCTGTGCTGCCACTGCCCACGGTGCTATCAACAGGCAATACAGCACCCGTCACAGTATCGCAGCCTATTTTAAGTATGGTGAAAGCAACCTCAACACCAGTGATTAGCCGTGATGCAGCAGGAAACTACGCTCCAGCAAGTTATACGGTTACAGTGACCAACACAGGGGCAGCACCTGCAACAGGGGTGGTGTTGACAGATACGTTGCCTTTAGGCTTCAGCCTTGGGGCTGGTACAGTTTATATCAATGGCGTTGCTCAAGCAGCAGCCTCTGTGTCATTGTCTCAAGTTGGTCAAACGTTGACGATAACAACAGCACCTGCCGGAGGCTTCACGATTCCTGCTAAAAATGGTGTTAGCAATGGTAAATTGGTCATTAACTATACCACCAATATTTCACCAACTACATTAGCAGGTACACAGGTGAATACGGTAAGCATGACCTCCATCAATGGCGGATCGCTTGCAGGTGTTACGGCAAATGTTGAGCTTGTCGATGTGCAGCTTAGTAAAACGACTTCAACATCCTCGGTAACACAAGGTAGTGTAGCAAAATATACTATTTCCGTTGCCAATAATGGTGTTACCACAATCAATAATATTAATGTTTCAGATGTGTTGCCTACTGGGTTTACCTATAAAGCAGGAAGTACATTAATTAATGGTGTTGCAGCAGCAGACCCTACAGGTACGGCAACCACTCCTTTATGGACGTTGCCAACAGTGGTTAATAATTCGGTAACAACAATATCCTTTTCAGCAGATGTGGGAACTACAGCGACACCAAGAATTTATTATAATACGGTACAAGCTAGTACAGCCACAGGGTTCTCATTCCCTAATCCTGGCCCAACGGCACCAGTTACAGTATTAGAGCCACAGCCTTCATTAACTGTGTTAAAGCTAGCGAATAACCCTACTGCTAAACCAGGGGATACGATAGTTTATACAGTTGTGATTACCAATACAGGTGCGGGTCAGGCAAAAACTGTGAAGGTGACAGACACAATGAGCCCTTATACAAAACTAGCGTTAACACCTTTTGCACCTGGGAATACCACAATCTTTAGTTTTACAGATGGGGCTAACACTTCAGGCTTACCTGGTACAGCTACCGTGAGTTTCTCGAATGATAATGGTGCAACCTATAATTACACTCCAGTGGATGATGGTACAGGTCATGACCCTGCCATTACCAATTTCCGTATTCTCATGAATGGTACGATGAATGCCAACCAAGCAGCAAATCCTAGTTTTAGTATTCAGTATCAAGTACAGGTGAAATAATGTTTTTAAGTGTATATAAGGAGAAAGGAATGAAGTATTTACTAGTATGTTTGCTGTTGTTGCCGTCATTGGCATGGGCAGCTCCAGATATCCAAGTCTCAATTACGGCTGAGAAAGTTGTGGTTGTTGAAAAGGATGGAAAACAGGTTGAAAAACGTGTGTCCGCTACAGATGTAGTACCTGGAGATGTAATTGTTTATACATTGCAATATGAAAACAAAGGTGATGAAGCCGCGCAAAATGTGGTGCTGAATGACCCTATCCCGCAAGGAACATCGTATATAGTGGCATCTGCTTTTGGTCCACTGGCTGAAGTGAGGTTTTCAGTGGATGGAAAAACCTTTAAGAAACCAAGTCTTTTAACGTATACAGTGAACAAAAATGGTAAAACAGAGCAGCGTAAAGCTTCGCCAGAGCAATATACACATATTCGTTGGATTGTGAAAAAGATACCTGCAGGGAAGTCAGGTGTTGTAGGCTTTAGAGTTAAAGTAAATTAAAAGCTGGTGTAAAGTGAATAGAGGGTTGTGCATGATACAAAATAAACAACAAGTCATAAATAGATAAGTTTAACAACAATGCCTATGGGCAATTTATAACATCTACGGATGAAAAAAGGAGAGTGATATGAAAATCATATCAAACATAAGAAAAGGAGTGTTGAAGGTTGTTGCAACAACATTGTTTGCCGCAGTGTTGATGGCTGCAGCACAAACATCTTCAGCCAACACAGGTGCAGGAACAACAATTCTTAACGTTGTGACTGTAAACTATAAAAGTCCTGGTGGCGTTGCGTTGGTTGCAAGTGCATCAGCTAGCGTAACAGTTACCTTAGTGCCAACTGCAGTTACTTTAGCGGCAGTGGGAGCTACTACGGGGGCTACACCATCAGGCACAGCAATAACGTATTCATTTACTGCAACATCGAATGCGAATGGTAGTGATACTTATAATTTGAATTCAGCAGTGAGTGCTGCAGGAACTACTAATGCAACTGCACCAACGGTGGTATTTAAGCAAGGGGCTACAACGGTTACACAACTAACACTTGCATCATCTGTGATTAGTGATGTAACAGCAGCTAATATTATTGTTGTTCCAGCAGGTACAGCTTCCAATTTGGCTGTGAATGATATTGTGGTTATCAATGGTACTGATTACTTGGTATCCAAAGTATCAGGTGCAGGTACTGCTGCAAAAGCGAATGTAGGTGCAACAATTGCAGGTACGATTACTGCTGAAGTGCCAGTATCGATTACTTTGGCAGCTAATACGGCAGGTTCGAACATTACCCCAGCATTTACGCCTTCAGTTGTGGGCACACCTTCACCACAAATTGGCTTGCTGGTTGCAGAGCAGCAAGCATTTACAGTTGATGTTTTATCTTCAACAGTTGCACCAGGTGATGGTACGGTGCCACTTGATATTACAGTTGGTGGCCCAGCTCCTGGCACGCCAATAACAGCACCAATTACAACAACAACAACGGTTCAAGGTGCAAATCTTACGATCACCAAAGAAGTGAGCTCTGACGGTGGTGCAACATTTGCTACAACAGGTTCAGGTGCACCATTATCTACACTAACTTATCGTATTACCATTACGAATGGTGGTGCAGGTTCAGCTTCAACAGTAGTGATTACAGACCCTATGCCAGCATATACAAAATACGTTGCTGGTAGTGCTAAATCTTCTTCGGTTGCTGGTGCATTGTTTGCTGATGTTGCGAATGTTGCATTAACAGATGCGGCAGATGCAGATGGTTATGACTTTGGTGTAACCGCGGCAAACCAAGCAACATTGTCTGTACCTACTGTGGCAGCAGGTGCAACGGTTGTGTTGTTCTATCAAGTGACAATTCAATAATAATTATCACAGGTAAGACTTTGGCGGCAGGTTATCCTGCCGTCCATCGTCCGAAGTTTACTGGTGAAGGACCAAATGATTTCGGAGGATGTTTGAGTTTTAAACCAGTTTAAGAGTAAAAGGAGTAGGAAATGAAGAAAATAATATTAGGAAGTGTGATGATGGCATTGCTTGCTTTTGCAGGCGTGCAAAGTGCGCAAGCCGTTGCACCTGCAAATAGTACGATTACCAATACTGCATCATTATCATATACAGGTTTGGTTACACCAATTACGGCTAGTGTTGATGTGACAGTATTGCTTGTGCCAGCAGCAGCCACAGTGATTGCACCAACAGCTGTAACAGTTGCTGAAGGTCAGACGGCGACATTAATATATCAGATTCGAGCTAATGCTAATGGTCCTGATGCATACACATTTAATGCACCAACCAGTGTGGCAACGAATGTGACAGGTTCGTCTGCGCCAACCACGCCAGTAGGGATTACTTTGGGTGCAACGGCTGCAGCAGCACCTGCCGCAATTGGTGCGACAACGATTACTGTACCAGCAGATGGTACAGCGAATAATAGCCTGAATGGTATTGTCGCGGGTGATAGTATTGTCATTGGTGGCAATGTTTACGTTGTTTCAACGATTACCGATACAGCAACAGGCAATCAAACGCTTACGCTTACGACACCTTTGACAACAGCAGTGGCTGTTGGTGATCAAATTGGTGAACAACAAAGCTTCACGGTTAGCATTACGGCAGGTGTTGTAACACCACCTGCAACAGCAGGTACTGAAGTCATTTCGGTGGTTAGTAAGGATTCAGTAGGCAATCCTTCAGCAGCTGTAACTGGTACTGTGAATGTCGTGAAAATTGTATTTATTAAATCGGTGAGTGTGAATGGCGGTGCATTTTTAACAACGCTACAAAATGTTAAAAGTGGTGATACTTTAACGTATCGTATGATTGCACAAGTTCCTGCAAATTCTACGCTTAATGGTGTTAAGTTTACGGATACAATTCCACCATTTATGACGTATGTACTTAATTCAACCAAGTTAGACGTTGATGGTCCTGCTGGTGCAACCGCACCCGCAGCTGTAGCCGATGTGGCAGGTACAACACCATTGGTTGGTGGTCTTCAAGTGAACAGCTTGGGGCAAGCCGCTGGTGTGATTGTTGGTGGTGCAGCAGGTACAGAAGTATCTGTTGATTTCCAAGTAACTGTAAATTAATTCAAGATTGATTAATTGAATATGATTCATACTATTAAACAGGTGGCTTTAAGGTTGATGAGTAATACTACCCATCAGCTTGCCTATATTGCTGCCTGTTTGATAGTGATGGTGGGCTTTAGCTCACCTGCTTATGCAGTACTATCACAAACAATTACAAATACGGCACAGCTTAGCTATACAACTGCACCAGCCGTAATTAATACTTCGGTTGATGTCTATGCGACTATCGCCACAGCAAATTCAGCTAGTATTATGGTTACTACCCCAGCAACAGCACGCTTAGGTACAACATCACCTGTTAGTGTTCAAATTACCAATACAGGTATCAATAATCTTTTGAATGGTAATGTTGTGATTACTGCACCTGCAGGTACTACTTTAACAATTCCTGTGGATCCTTATGGTTTATATGTTGCTGTGCCGCACCCAACCCTTCCTTTAGCATGGTTGGTAACTGTACCTAATTTGCTCGTGGGTCAAAACTTTACATTTCCAGCTTCATTGGTAGTGCCAACAACAGCGCCATTGGGTGCGACGACTATACCTGCGGATTACCATGCCAATAATGCGAAGTTGGCGAGCCATGCTGCACCAGTGCAAATTATTACAACACGCACTAAAGCTCAAATTGCTTTTATGTACTTGAATACAACCACGAGTCAATATACGCCTGCTGAAATATACCATGCAGGGCAAAATATATACGTTCAAGTCAAAGATGGTGACCAAAATTTAGACCCATATACCAAACAAACAGTGACTGTTACGCTGGCCGACAGTGCAAGCAGTGATACTGAAACGATTGTTTTAACAGAAACAGGTAACAATACAGGCATATTTATTGGCAATATTGCCTCTACACGTTCACCAACAGCAACACCAAATGATGGGGTACTTTCAGTCAATGTTGATTCAACCATCACAGCAACATATACAGATAAGTTTGACAATACAGATGTTGCGGCATCCGCTGCATTGGTAGATCCTTTTGGTTTGGTTTTTGATTCCAGCAGTGGTGTACCGTTAGATGGTGCAACAATCACAATCATTGATGTAGCAACAGGTTTGCCAGCTACAGTGTATGGTGATGACGGTGTAAGCATTTATCCATCTACTGTAGTATCAGGCTCTACTGTGACAGACGCATCAGGTGCGGTTTATACCTTTGGTACAGGTAAATATCGTTTCCCATTCATGCCACTGGGTGATTACCGTTTAGAAATCACACCACCGCCTGGA
The DNA here is from genome assembly GCA_027080505.1 of Ghiorsea sp. Taxonomy (GTDB): domain Bacteria; phylum Pseudomonadota; class Zetaproteobacteria; order Mariprofundales; family Mariprofundaceae; genus Ghiorsea. The sequence goes on along the minus strand of JALWRX010000105.1, from coordinate 21,655 downwards.
TATAGCTATCCATCGCAAGTAGCTACAGCTGATATTCAAGCCATTCCAACCGGTCCATTTTCAATTGTGACAGGTTCGCGTGGTGAAACCTTTAAGGTTCAAGCAGGTCCAGCATTGCATATTGACGTGCCACTGGATGGCAAAGGTGTGAACTTGTTTGTGCGTAAAACAACTTCAACAAGTACTGCGGCTATTGGAGACCGTGTTGCATACCAAATCAGTGTGGAAAATATACATGCTACAGCTTCGTCAAATACGAGTGTAATTCATGATACTTTACCGCTTGGTTTCCGCTATCAAGCGGGGTCTGCTACTTTGGATGGTGTGGCTCTGGCTGACCCTATTATTTCTGCAAATGGACGAGATTTAAGTTTTAGTATTGGTAGTATAGCTGCAGCACCTACGGTAGTTAACCTATCCTATACAGCTGTGGTAGGCGCAAATACACGGCTTGGAATTGCAACCAATAGTGCATATGCAACGGGCACTATGTTAGGTAGTGCGGTTAGTTCAAATACTTCAAAGGCAAATGTAACTATTCGTGAGGATTTGATTCGTAGTCGTGGGTTTATTGCTGGCGTTGTCTTTATTGATGAAAACATGAATGAAATTCAAGATAAAGATGAGCCAGGTGTACAAGGTATTCGTATTTTTATGCAAGATGGTCGTAGCATTGTTACTGATAAAAATGGTCGCTACCACTTTGATGCAGTGAAACTAGGTACACATGTTGTACAAATGGATAGAGCAACCATTGCGCAGCGTTATCAAGCGGTTGGTTTGAAACAAACGCGTTTTTCTAAAAATGATTATTCGCAATTTGTTGAAGTGACAGGTGGTGGTTTAGCTCGCGCTAACTTCCGTCTTATCAATCGCGCACCTGAAGAAACACCAGTATTGGTGAAGCATGCATTAAGTGAAGGTGAAGGTGAGCAGAAAGGGCTTGTAGTAGCTGATGTTGAAGTAAGTCAAAGTGGGAAGGTTGAACTGTCAAAGCTTCAAGCATTCTATAACCTTCCACAAGGTTGGAAGTATGTATCTGGTAGTGCTACAGTGAATGGTGAGCCAATGGAGCCAGAGCAATCACCTGTAGGTCTAGTGTGGCAGCTTGATACGCAAAAAGATAAACAATATATCCACCTAGCTATGCGCGGCGCAGGTGAGGGTGGTCTAAAGCAAGCTAGTGCTTATGCAAGGTTTGTTTCAGCAGGTTCAAAACAAGGGCGTACAGGTCTAGCAACCATTAAAATTCAAGATACGCTGAAAGAGCTACATGATCAGCGGTCTTTTACCTTGCACTTGAAGTTTGCATCACGCCAAGCAGAAGTGCCTGAAAAAGAGTTAAGCAAATTAAAAGAATTGATTCATTCGCTCAATGGCTTAGTCGTTCGTGAACTGATTGTTGAAGGGCATACGGATAATATTCCAATTGCTAAACGCAACCAGAAAGAGTTCAAAAATAACCTAGTACTGTCACAAGCACGGGCCAATTATGTTGCAGCTTATTTAAAAGAACATTTGCAGCTGGATGAAGGCATTGTTTTTGCAGTGGGTAAAGGTGAGCAAGAGCCAATTGCCTCGAATAAAACACGTAAAGGTCGTGAACAAAATAGGCGTGTGGTGCTTAAAGTTCGTGCAGATAAGATTACGCATGATTTTTCTACACAATTACAAGATACACAAGCCCAAGGTCAAGGTGTTGCATTGGGCTCATGGGATAAAGCAGATGTAATACAGGTTGAAGCACCTAAAGATAAAAAAATAGAAGGTATTTTATCACCTGCTGATGGCATGAGCTTACCTCACCCCATTGCTTCGGTACGTATCGCTTTGCCTTCGAGCTTAAGTGTTGATTTGCGAGTTGATGATCGCCCAGTGCCGGATGAGCGCATTGGTTTCAAATCGGAAAATCCTGAAACGGGCAAAACAACATATACTTATATTGGTGTTGATTTTGGCAAACAGGGTGAACACACTTTAAATGTTAAAGGTATGGATAGTTTTGGTAATGCACGTTTTGAAGAAACGATTCGTGTGGTGAGAACTGGGGAACTATCTTCCATTAAATTGGTTGAAACGGGTGAAAATATTGCTGATGGCAAAACCCCGATTCGTTTTAGGTTAGCTCTTGCTGATAACACAAATTCAGTGATTCATGGTAGCATAGAGTTGGCACAATTGGGTGGTGATTTACTGGTTCGTCAAAATCAAAATACACCACTTTTAACCCAGGAAGCATCACAAAAAGTATTTGTGGATGCTGATGGTTGGGTGACCCTAGCTCCAGTGACGACCAGTGGCACACACCGCATTATATTGGGCTATAATAATGTGCAAGAAACTATTGAAGTATATGTAAAACCTGAAATGCGAGATTGGATTTTGGTTGGTTTTGGTGAGGGAACGTTAGGCTATAATAACCTAAAAGGAGCTATTCAACCGATTACAAAGCCATCAGAACAAGATAAGTTTTATAAAGATGGTCAACTTGCCTTTTATGCTAAAGGACAAATCCCAGGTAAGTTTTTGCTAACATTGGCATATGACACAGCACAAAAAACGTTAACTGAACAAAATAGTCGCTTTGGTGATATTGACCCTAATGCGATGTACACAGTTTACAATGATACCACGCAACAGCAGTTTGATGGTACAAGTAGTAAGAAGTTATATGTTAAAATTGAAAGAGACACATTTTATGCCTTGTTTGGTGATTATGAAACAGGACTTTCGACAACGGAACTAACACGTTATTCACGCGTTTTTACTGGTGTAAAAGCTGAAATGCATGAAGATACTATTGGCTTTACAGCGTTTGCCACACAAACGGGTCAAGCTATGTACCGTGATGAAATACAAGGTAATGGTACCAGTGGTCTGTATCGCTTGAGCAATCAAAATATTATCAGTAATACGGAAACAGTATTGATTGAAACGGTTGATCGCTTTAGGAGTGAAGTCATACTTAAATCAGTAAAACTTACACGCCACCTTGATTATGATATTGATTATGTTCTGGGTACAATTTGGTTTAAGCAGCCTGTATTAAGCCGGGACTCAGAGCTTAATCCGATTATGATTCGTGTTGAATATGAGGCTGATAGTGGTGGTAGTGAATTGACCACCGCGGGGGGGCGTGTTTATGTCAAACCAAATGAACGTATTGAAGTAGGGGGAACTTTTGTATCTGAAGGTACTTTGGCAGGTAGCAATACCTTAAGTGGTGTAGATGTAAAAGTTCAGGTGAATGATACAGTTGAAGTTGTATCTGAAATCGCAAGTAGTACAAATAACGCTGTAACCAGTAGTGCGTTTAAGCTTGAAGCACGTTTAGCTGATGAAACTGTAAGTGGTACAGTCTATGCACGGCAACAAGATGATAACTTTGGTCTTGGTCAGCAATTGGGCAGTGAAAATGCAACCCGCAAGCTGGGTGCCAATGGTCAATACCGATTGGATAAACAAGCTAGTATTAATGGTGAGGTATTCCGCCAGGAAGTATTAAATACAGGTGCTGTACGAGATATGGCGAGTATTCAGTACCAAGATAAAATTGATGATTATGATGTGCGCACTGGATTGCGTGCTACACAAGATGTAGATGGTGTAGGCACTGTGACAGGTGGCACCTTAGCCAGCGTAGGTGCAAGTAAAAAAATAAGTACGCGTATGTCGTTGCGCGCAGACCATGAACAGGCACTTGGTAGCAATAATAGTGTTGATTTCCCAAGTCGTTCAACACTTGGTGCAGAATATAGTATTACGGCAACGACAAGTTTAACGGCAACGCAAGAATGGACACGTGGTGCAGTGCAAGATACATCATCAACTCGTCTTGGAGTGAATACACAGCCTTGGAATGGCGCAACCATGTCCAGCAGTTATGAGCAACAGCTTAGTGAGGCAGGTATGCGCAGTTTTGCTAATGCGGGTTTATTACAAACTTGGGAGTTTAATGAAAGGTTAAGTTTAAGTGCAAGCCTAGATCAAACCAAGGTATTAAAAACAACACAACCTGTCCAAGTGAACTTAAATGCGCCTATTGTGACTGGTGGTGAAGATTTTACTGCGCTATCTCTAGGTACAGACTATCATCCAGGTGATTGGGTATGGTCGAATCGATTAGAATATCGCACCAGTGATTTAAGTAAGCATAGGGGAGCTAGCATAGGTATCCAAGGCTCACCATTGGACGATCTTTCAATGCAATGGACTATGCTTTGGCAACATGATGTTTTAGCAACGGGTGGGTACAACTTGAGCTCAGATGCTTCACTACGTGTAGCATGGCGACCTGAGTTTGATAAGTTGATTCTATTAAATCGCTTTGATGTGCGAAGGAATGAACAATCAGGAACAGGATTAGAAAGTAAAAGTTTACGTTATATCAATAATATGACCGCAAACTGGCAAACAACAGCTTCTTGGCAGCTTAGGTTAAATCATGGTATTAAGTTATCCGATGAAACAATTCAGGGTGATGCTTGGTCTGGCTTAACAGACTTGTTAGGTATGTATGTGATTTATGATGTGAATGAAAGTTGGGATGTGACCATGCAAGCAGCTGCGTTACGTGTGCGACATTTGAATAACTATCAACCTACAGTTGGTTTTGCCTTAGGTTATAATATGTTTGAAAACTTTTGGTTAAGCATGGGTTATAATTTTGTTGGCTTTTATGATCAAGACTTCACAGCGGCAGAGTATACCCAAGCTGGTACTTATATACGCTTCCGCTTTAAATATGATCAAAACAGCCTTGCAGACATGTTAAAATAAGCATAATTATGTTTATTAATTAACAGGTAGAATTAAATCATGGCAAATATCAATGATGAAGGTTTTTTAGAGATTTCAGGTCTTCATAAGGAGAAGACCCTACAGCAGTTAAGCGGTAGTGTTTTTCCAGTGCTAAAAGGATTGTCACCACTTAATCTCCGTATATTAAATCAAGATTCACAAGTCATAAATGTTGCCAAGGGTGTCGAAATGATGGTGGCAGGTGATACACCACATGATTTATATTTTATTGCGCAAGGTTCTTTGGCTGTAGCTAAAAAACATGCGGGTAAGCCTTTGGTTGTTGCGACTTTAAAAGCAGGTGACTTTTATGGGGAATATGGCGTATTACGAGGAAAAACGCGTTTTGCATCTGTTTATACGGCAGAGCCTTCAGTGGTTATACGGGTTGGTTTGCAGGCTATACAACAAGTCTTAGATGCAGATGCAGACTTTAAGTCTAGGGTATTTTCTATTATGAGGCAGCGTGTCTTAAATAGTTTCCTTTATACACATGTGGTGTTTAGTGTGTTTTCAGCATCAATTCGAGAGAGCTTATCCACACAGTTAACCGTTTCAGAGTTAAAGCGCGGTGAAACACTGTTTTCCCAAGGTGATAATGCAGATAAATATTATATGATTTTATCGGGTGAAGCTGAAGTGTTGGTGCAACAGTCTGGTAAATCTTTGCTTTTAGAAATACGTAGAGATAACGATATATTAGGTGAAGTACGCTTGGATAAAGGCAGTAAATATGGTTATACGGCTGTAGCTACAAATCAGTTAGACTTACTTGCTTTAGATAAAGAAGCTATGCTTGTTATGCAACAAGTTGATCCTGCAATTGTCAAACGTTTGCAACAATTTGTGATGCAACAGAATAAAAAGACAATTGCCAAGATTCAAAGTTTATAGCTGCTTATATTAAGTCGCTTATATTGAACCGACGGAATCACGCATTTGATGTGTTTTGAACACATCTTTTATCATCATTTTCCACAAAGTAATATGTTCTTGTTTTAAGGTCACATTAGGTTGAAGCATAAAAGCAGCAATGGTTTTACGAAATCCTGAATAAAGTTTATATCCACTTTCTTTAGCACAGCTTGAGCACAATAAGTGTCCTTGTCGCCAATACATATCAATATTGAGGTCAATAGGCTCTACGCAGTTCCAACAATGATTTAAGTCACCAGTCCAGCCTGATTGTTCAAGCATAACCCAAGTTGCTGCACATAAACCAGCATCCTCAGAGCGTTCTGAGAGTAGGCTGCAGGCATGTTGTAGCTCTGCATAACCATGGCTTACACCATCAGGAAAAAGTGTGGATGCAGTGGCTAACAATGTTTGTCCTGAGAGCATCATGGATTCGGGTAGTAATGCAGAAAAGCGTTGTGCTTCAAGTAATGTGCCCATAGACCCTGTTCTAGGCTCTTTCCAACGCAGTTGCAGTGCATATAAAGGCATTAAAGCCGCGCGAAAAGGGCTTTTGGCTCGTCTTGCACCACGTGCCATAAGGCTAATGCGTCCATGCTGCTGTGTTAAACAATGCAAAATCAATGAGGAGTCGCTATAAGCAATGCTACGTAATAAAAGGGCATGATCCCTTTGTTCTGCCATGGTATTTACAAGCCGAGCTCTTGTAAAATACCAGGCTTGTCAAACCAATCTTTTTGGACCTTAACCCATAGTTTTAGGTTTACCTTACAGCCTAATAAATCTTCCAAACCTTCACGCGTTTTGATGCCAATGCGTTTCATCAATTCGCCACCTTTACCAATCACCATAGGCTTATGTCGTTCTGTGGCAACGAGAATGACTGCTGTAATTTCAATTTTATCACCCAAATCAACAAAGTCTTCAATATCTACGGCAGTTTGGAAGGGAATTTCTTGGTACATAGACAAAAATACTTGCTCACGTACATATTCGGCTGCCATTTGACGTTGGGATTGGTCGGTAAACCATTCGGGGTCATACATAGGTTGGCGTTGGGGTAAGTATTTACTTATTTCTTTGACCAAAGCCTCAACTTGAGAACCTTTTTTGGCTGAAATGGGGATATAAGCATCCGCTTTAGGGTCGAGTTGTTGAATTTCTTGCAGACGGGGTAGCAATCTATCTTTGTTGGACTGGTCAATTTTATTGATGACATGAATACGAGGTTTATCCAAGCGACCATCAGCAAAACGTTCAATCAATGCGATGGTTCCTCTATCCATAGGTTTAGAGCCATCTTGCATAATACAAAGCACATCGGCTTCTTCTGCTGCGGTATATGCTACTTTCACCATGTTACGGTTGAGTTGTTGGCTACCTTTATGAATACCAGGTGTATCTACAAATACAATTTGTTGGTTTTCATCACTATGAATACCGAGGATTCTATGGCGAGTGGTTTGTGGTTTGGGTGTTACAATGGCAACTTTAGTGCCAATGATTTTGTTCATTAAGGTTGATTTACCAACGTTAGGCCGACCCAAAAGGGCTACTGAACCACAGCGGTAATCTTCATTGTCAGTGGTAAATGTTTGTACATCATTAATCATATCTTCTAAAGATTTACTCATCGTCACTTGCTCCGCTGCCTTTGTTAATGCCCATCAGTTTGGCAGCGATGAAATCATCTATATCACCATCCAAAAAGTTTTGTGTGTTGCTGGTTTCCATACCTGTACGCAAATCTTTAATGCGTGAAGCATCAAGCACATACGAACGAATTTGATGCCCCCAACCAATATCGGACTTGGTATCTTCAAGTCCTTGTTTCTCAGCCTGTTGTTTTTCAATTTCTAATTCATACAAGCGTGCTTTAAGCATTTTCCAACAATGGTCACGGTTTTTGTGTTGCGACCTATCACTTTGGCATTGTACGACCACACCTGATGGTTCATGCGTCATGCGTACGGCAGAATCAGTTTTATTGATATGCTGACCACCTGAACCCGATGCACGGTAAGTATCAATACGCACATCAGCAGGGTTAATATCAATATCAATGTCTCTATCAATATCAGGGAAGGCAAATACTGATGCAAAAGAAGTATGGCGGCGATTTCCTGAATCAAAAGGGGACTTGCGAACAAGTCTATGTACACCAATCTCCGCTTTGAGGAAACCATAGGCATATTCGCCTTTAATCGAGACCGTTGCCGATTTAATGCCAGCTTCTTCACCAGGTGTACACTCAATAAGTTCAGTTTTAAAACCTTTGCGCTCGGCCCAACGCAAATACATACGAAGCAGCATTTCTGCCCAGTCTTGGGCTTCAGTGCCGCCAGAGCCTGCATTGATATCTAAAAAGGCAGACTCAGCATCGGTTTCACCACCCAGCATTTGTGCCAATTCAAAGCTTTCAATATCTTTTTGCACTTTATCAATCTCGGCAACGGCTTCGAGTTTGCTGTCTTGGTCATTTTCTTCCATGCCCATTTCAAAGAGCATAGACGCTTCTTCAAGCGTATTTAATGTTTTGTTAAAACCATTGATGGTACGCTCTAGGGATGTTTTTTGCTGCATGATTTTTTGCGCTTCATCAGGGTTGTCCCAAAGGCTAGGGTCTTCGGTTCGAGCGTCTAATTCTTTTAATTCTTCAACCTTGGTATCAAGGTCAAAGTGACCTCCGCAGCGAATCCAATCGACTGCTATAATCTTCGGCACGGGTTCTAAAACCCGAAATTAAATCTTCAACGCTCATTCATTACTCCAACATCTATTTGTGCAAGGTTGGCAAAGCTACTATGCTTAAGGTTGAAAGCAATATGCACACTTATCATGTTTTGCACCTTGCTTGTTTTAACGTGTAACTAAAAGAGGAGAGGTGAACCATGACTTTGGGGACTTTGATTTTAATTTTTTTCGGTATTTTTGTGCTGCTCATTGTATGGATTGTGGTGATATACAACCGTTTGGTGAGTTATAAAAATATTTTTAAAAACAGTTTTTCACAAATTGATGTACAACTCAATCGTAGGTATGATCTTATTCCGAATCTTGTTGAAGCAGCCAAGGCTTATTTAAGCCATGAACGTGAAACTTTGGATGCAGTAATTTCCGCTCGAAATGCAGCAGCTTCAGCGATGAAAGCCGCCAAGGCTGATCCATCCAATAGCCAAGCTATGCAGTCTTTACTTGCTGCTGAATCAGCCTTGGGTGGTGCAATGTTGAATTTTAATGCACTTACAGAGGCGTATCCAGAGCTTAAAGCCAATGAAACCATTGCTCAACTTCAAGAAGAATTAACATCAACTGAAAATCGTATTGCATTTGCTAGGCAGCGTTATAATGATGATGTGATGAACTATAATACGCAGCGGCAGCTATTTCCTGATGTGTTGATTGCCAATATGTTTAATTTTGGGGAAGCTGTATATTTCGAGCTAAGTAATCCAGAGCAGGCAAAACCCGTCCGTATTTCCCTTTAATCTTTATTGTAGATGGACTTTTTTCAATACCAAGCTGCAGCCAAACGCAATACATTTTGGTTGTATGTGTTATTTGCAGTGGCAATTTTAGCGATTGTTATCGCCGTATATGCTGTTGTTACATTATCTATGTATTTACTGCCTTTGTTGGCACGTGACATCGCAGTACCTTCCCAGTTTTGGGAGTTGGATAGGTTTGTGATTGTAAGTGTGAGTACAATTTTACTTATACTGCTTGGTAGTTGGTATAAAATAAGACAATTAAAACAAGGTGGTGGTATTGCTGTTGCCCAAATGCTGGGTGGGAAACGTTTAAAGGTGAGCCAAGACCCGCTTGAGCGGCAATTGCGAAATATTGTTGAAGAAATGGCGATTGCATCGGGTGTGCCTACGCCTGCAATTTTCATTTTGGAACAACGGGGTATCAATGCATTTGCTGCGGGGTATGCGTTTAATGATACTGCGATTGCAGTTACACGTGGTGCAATGGAAGTGCTAAGCCGGGATGAGTTACAAGGTGTGGTTGCTCATGAATTTAGTCATATCTTACATGGTGATACAGGGCTAAAAATGCAAATGATGGGTTTATTGCATGGTATTACTATGATTTCAGACTTGGGTATTTTACTGATTGCAGGGCGCTCATCAGTAAGTTATTCAGGGCGCATGCGTGGTTCACATCCTGTGGTGATGTTGTCTGGGGTATTGTTTTTCACAGTAGGTTTGTTGGGAATGTTGGCTGCAGATATGATTAAAGCAGCAATGTCTAGGCAACGAGAGTATTTGGCTGATGCATCAGCAGTACAATTTACACGCAATCCTGAAGGCATTGGCAATGCATTAAAAGTGATTGGTGGTTATCAAGCAGGTTCACGCTTAAATCTTCCTGAGATGCAGCAGGTAAGCCATTTGTTTTTTTGTGAAGCAGTTAAGGTATGGTGGCAAAGCAATTGGTGGGCAAGTCATCCACCACTAGTTAAACGTATTCAACGCATTGACCCAAGGTTTCGTGGTCGTATGACTAAGATTGATGAGTCTGCTGTACGTGCAAGAAATCAAGAACATGCGATTAGTCATTTTTCACCACCACCCAATGCTGAGCAATTACAACAGAGTGTAGCCCAAGTCATGCAATCGATAGGTGAGCTTGATGTTCAGCATTTGAATCAGGCGCAACACCTTATGCAACAAATACCTAATGATATTCATGATTTGTTAAGTGATACCTTTGTTGCCAAGTGTATGACCTATGTTCTACTTTTAGATGCCAGTAAAGATATAGCTAGAGAACAAATGCAGATGATTTCGAGTGTGGACTCTTCGCAAGCTTTGGCAGAGGTGTTACGCATTCGAAATATCATGCCAAATATGAAGGCAGAGCTTAAATTACCCATTTTAGATATGGTTTCTCCCCAGTTATCAGAGCTTACTGTTGCGCAACAGCGTGTATTTTTAGATACATTGAAAAAACTGATTGCTGCTAATCGTAAAGTATCGTTATTTGAATATCTATTGTATCAAAACTTTTTGTATAGTTTTGGTTTTAAGACCAATCAGCCATCCAATACATATATTGTTATTGAGCGTATGAAGCCAGAGGTTGAATTGCTGCTTGATAGGGTTTGTAGTATGAATAAAACCAATAAACCAAGGCATGTGAAGGCAAAGGCTTGGGCTCAAATTTTTCCAAATGAGAAGGTTAAAGAGGGTGTTAAAAAATCAAACCTTAAAGACCTTATTAAAGCACTAGAAAAACTTAATGCCTGTTCTTTTGAGGATAAAAAGAAATTATTGCAGGCTGTTGTCTATGGTGTGCTAAGCGATGGCTTAGTGAGCACAGAAGAACTGGAAACTGTGCGACTTATTTCGATGATGTTGGGTTGCCCAATGCCTTTGTTAAGCGCTAGCTAGATTCTAGCTTATAAAGAAACCAACGCGCACACCTTCTAAGTTGAGAAGATGTAACACGTTGGCTTTTATCTTTATTAGTGGTGAGATTTCATCATAAGCTTAAGCATTTTGAAATTAATCACTAAAAAACGTATGCCCTGCCATAAAATTGAAGTACGCATGTATCGCGTCCAACCTGTTGGTGCTGGCGCGTAATAAGCTTGTTGATAGGGCTCTTTATTGGTTACTTTTCTGGTCATGCTATTCTCCTACGAATCTTTTATTATTCAATGAACTTAGTCTGGTAAAATCGACCAGCCGGGTTTCATTTTGGCTTGATAAATAAAGGTGTGGTGGAGAAGGGATTTCATCCAATGTCCTGCCAAACCAACTTCACCTGTGGTGAGTTCAATATCACGCCCGTGTTCAGGGTATTTCTCAAAATCAGGGACAACAGGGAATACTGTCATGGTTGCAGCACTTCCGCTAAACATGCTTGCACCTGTTGACGCAACACAAGCAGCACCCATTTCCGCCATGGAAGCATGATGGGTAGGTTCATCCGTACCCTTCTTAATCATATCGCTGATACTGTTGGCAACAGCAATTGCGATAGCAGCCGATGGCATGCCTGTTCGCGGTGGTGTTGGGTTGATAGGTGTTCCATTTGCACTTTGCATAGGTTTACTAATCAAATGCGGTGGGGCAAAAGCGATACCAATGGCAAACATGTTTTTGTGACTTGGTGTTTGGTAATGTTTTGGCCAATCACCAGCGCTCCATTCTTCGTATGGGCGAGGTGTGTAGTCGGCATCAACTTTCATGAAACCATTGGGTGCAAAAATATCGCTTGTAATGTCTTCACCATCTTTATTAAAAGCTTTTAAACCAACGCCCGCAAATGGTGGAATCAACATAGAGAAATCAAATTCAATTTCATGGGTTGAACCATCCAGAGTTTCATAGTGAATTTTTCCTGCTTCAACTTTAGAAACATGGGCACGCGTAATCCATTCAATATCGCGCTCTACCATCAGTGATTCTGCGAAGGTTTTACCGTTGGTGATATAACCACCACGTTTAATATGAACGCCACCCATGCCAAAGTCGCCAAGCTCATACTCATTACTTAACCATACGATACGTGCTTTATCACGAACACCTGCTTCTTTAAGCACATGTTCAATATTATAAATATATTCAAAGGCAGCACCTTGACATGTACACATGCCATGACCCGTACCAATAACAAATGTGCATTCTTTGCCTTCGCGCATAGAATCAATAGTTGCTTGAAGTTTTTCACTGGCTTCAATAGCATGACTTGGGGTACAAACCGAAACAGTATGACCATGGTCAGGTCCTAGTCCTTCTGTTGCTGCAAAGTTAAGTTTTGGTCCAGTTGCATTGATTAAATAGTCATATTCAATGGTTTCTTGCTCTCCAGCTTTGCTTTCCAATGTATATTCAATGGTAACAAATGGTTTTGTATTATCTTTGCTGCCATCGGGGTGAATCGATAAAGCTTTGGCTTGTCTAAAATCAATATTGGTTTTCTTTTTATATACTTCTGCAAGGTCGAAAGTAACGTCTTCTTCTTTCATTTGACCTACGCCAACCCAAATATTTGATGGAACCCAGTTCCATGTTGCATTTGGAGAAATCATAATGATTTCATGCTCCCTGCCTAATGATTTGTTTAAATATCGTGCTGCTGTATGACCAGAAATTCCAGCTCCTAAAATAACCACCCGTGCCATAAAAACTCCTCTCACTGTTTTTGAATTTAGCGCATAAATATATTATACAATAATAATATGTCAACTTAAAAGGGGCTCGTATTGCATTTGATAAGTATAAGTAAGCAATACGCAGGTGCGTTGAGTTTGCAGCTTACAATATATGAACCAAAACCCTTATCTGCCTATAAGTCAGCTTATACTTGGTAATTACGTTTAAAAAAATGTTTTCGAACAAATACACCATATAAAAGTTCAAAGAGCACGGCTATCATAATAAAACCAGCAAAGACGATGACGGCTTTAGGGCTTGTATTGTAGGTATAGGTAATGAGGGTTAGCAATGCAGCGAGACTCAAGGTGAAAGCAGCAATAAGGACTTCTGCTCGCGCATGAATTTTATGGCGAAGTTTGAAAGCTGCGAAATTAACAATAGTGAAAACAAGCAAGAATCCTGCACTGCCAATAATTGCAATTTCATTCAGTGAAATGGCGTTGGCAATGCCGATACTGAGTAATGAAATAACAATGATGTCATGGCTAGGTATATTTTTTCTAAGTGTGCTGAGCTCTTGTGGAAGCTCTCCTTTTCTAGCAAGAAAATAACCCAACCTTGCGTTGCCATAAATGGTGGCATTGATGGCAGAGAAGGTTGAAAGAAGAGCTGCGATTGCTACGACAGTAAAACCAATATTACCTAGGGCTGGTTTAGCAGCAATAGCTAGTGCATAATCTTTGGCTTCTAAAAGTTGCGCTTCAGGAACAACGCCGACAGTCACCAAAGAAATAAGAACATATAATAAAATAACAAAGATTGTTGCAGTAAAAAATGCTTTAGGAAGATTCTTTTCCGGTGATTTGATGTCTTCTGCAGCATTGGCAATGAGCTCAAATCCTTCATATGCAACAAAAATAATCATACCTGCAGTAACGATGGCTAGTGGTGATTCCCAATGAGCGGGGGATAACTTGTCGGGGTCAATATAGAAAATACCTGATATGATGATAAGAATCAACAAGGTAACTTTAATCAATACAATAATAAATTCAGATTTACTGACAAATGAAGTGCTTATTAAATTAATGATGGCAGGTAAAATAATAGCAATGGTAATCAAAAAGTGGTGCTGTAAAGATGTAGAGCTACCATGTAGAAAAGTTTGCCCATAAGATGCAAATGCTGATGCATAAAGTGCTATTGTGATGAGATAACTAAGCCAAAGCATTAAATTTACGCTACTGGATAAAATATTGTTGCCGAAAGCTTGGTCGATAAATACTACAGTACCACCACGGTTTTGAAAAGTTATCGATAGTTTACTGTAGGCGTACGCGGTTAAAAGAGCCACAAGACCTGCAAATAAAAAAGCAATAGCTGTTGCTCCATGTGCTAAAGATACTGCCTCACCAAGTACAGCAAAAATTCCACCACCAACCATGCCGCCAATACCAATGGATATGGCACCCAATAGCCCAATACTTCTTGTTTTTGTGTTCAAGGTTGCATTACTTTAAAAGGTCTTTGTTATCTACATGTGTCCACTTGCTACGTGGGCGGTCGATATATTGAAAGTGCTCGTTGGTGAAGCTGCCCTGAATGCAGGTGACACGGTAAAACCTACTGTTGGGCTTTTGTTCACCAATGGCTTGGTTAAAGGTAACAGGGCCTGTTAAATAATATACACCTTGGTCAACCCTGCGGTTTTCAATGTTGTCCACGATAATATTAATGGTTTCTTTAAGAATAGGGTGGTTGGGCGTGGAGGCAATGAGATAATTGGTGTAATGCTCTTTATTGACGAGAAACAACTCTTTGTCTTCGGGTTTAATCAACCATGCCAATGGCCAGACGAGGTGAGCATCAATGTCCATATACACACCACCTTCATGATTGAGTACAAACATGCGCCATAAATCGGCTTGGGCTGCTCCATTGGTAAGTTGTTTGTAGGCAGTGATAACCTCTGGCGATGCATATTGCTCTAAATATTCAAGGCGTGCTTCTGTGCTAACATAGCGGTAGTCATAAGATAATGACATCAAGCGGTTAAATAAATAATTGATATATACTGGAAAAGACGCTTTGTTGGTGAAGTTGGTTTGCCAAATAATTTTGGGGATTTGCTGTTGCTTTTTCGATTTGCACTTGGCTGAGCTGTAGTCAGGGATAGTAAAACGATAATTGGGTAGCACAGCATGAAACACATAGCTCAATGCCTTAATCAATGCGCCAAAAATTTTAATCAGCCGGTTGGCAACAACAATATGAATTGGCATGTAAACTCCTAAATATCAGTGGGGCATATCTTAACTAAACTGTTATAAAAAAGCGAAAGGTTATAGGGGTGTGAAATAGGTAAGGGAAATAAGTACGATGCCAATGCTAACAAGCAGGTACAGGTTGGGTATAAAACAAGGTCGTACTGTCAGTGGGGGTGTTAAAGCCTTATTGTCGAATGCGTGGGTCAGCCCAAGCGTAGGCTAAGTCGGCAATTAGGCTACCTACTAGTGTAAGAATAGCACTAATTACAGTGATGGCCATAATGAGGGGGTAGTCACGTGACATAATCGCCTCGAAAAACAATAAGCCTAACCCTGGGATAGAAAAGAGTGTTTCAACAATAACTGAGCCCCCAATTAGTCCTGGGATAGAAAGCCCTAAAAGCGTAATAATAGGTAAGAGAGCATTTTTAAATGCTAGGCGATAATGGATAGATGTTTCGGACACACCCATAGCTCTAGCTGTGGTGATATATTCGCTGCGAATCACATCCAACATGCCTGTACGCATAAAACGCGACATACTAGCAAGCCCACCAATGGCAGATATAAATACAGGTATGGCTAGGTGCTGAAGTAAATCAAGTTGCTGGTCAAGCCAGCTCATTTGTTTCCAGTCATATTCATGTATGCCTGATATAGGTAACAACTGCATGTGTACCCCCAGAGCTATCATTAAAAGTAGACCAAGCCAAAATGAGGGTACAGCAAAAGCTATAAAAACAAAAACGGTTAAACTTTTATCTAACCAACTATCTTTATGTACAGCAGAAACAATGCCTATAGGGATAGCAACGATAAAAATGAATGCGATTGTTAACACGCTTATCAAAAGAGTTATGGGAAGGCGTTCCCATATTTTATCAAGTACGGGGCGGCTATCAGCCGAAAAAGAATTACCAAAGTCAAAAACAACAACACGTTTTAGCCAGTTATAGTACTGTTCATATAAAGGTTTATCTAGACCATAGAAGCTACGTAGGCGTTCAATATCTTGGGCGGATACTTTAGGGTCGAAAGCTTGACCGACTACCGATGGTTCACCCGGAGCAAGGTGCATCATACCAAAGGATATGATGGTGATGCCCAGCAGCAAGGGAACCATGCCCAAGAGACGTTTGAGTGCATAAGCTTTCATGGCTGCAAGCGTAAGGGGGGATGAGGGGTTATGCAATGTACTAATAGTATTTGTCATTTCGACCGTAGCGCAGCGGAGTGGAGAAATCTAAGAGCTGCTTCAACTACGCTTAGCATGACATTTATCTTCATTTCTTTGTCATCAAAGAAACGAAGCAAAGAAAATGCCCTAAATAGCTGCGTGTTTCCTCATTAAAGGCTGGAAGTCGGGTGCAAAACAAAGCACGTGTTTTGCTTTATTCCCCTTCTTCCACCCTTTGCTTCGGCGCAGCTATAGCAGGGGAAAAGTCATCATTCCCGCATAGGCGGGAATCCACTTTATTTATTCCTTCGTGTGCTTCGTGGTTTATTTATATTCCTCTGTCTTCTCTGCGGTTTATTGTTTTGGTGTAAAAGTGAATTGATGCAATCTCGCTGAATTTTTATAAGCTACGGCTTATGTTGAAATCTTATGTATCTGAAAGCTGTGAACATGTAGCAAATTTGCAGCTTTATTTGTCGCAAACATCGCATGATGAAGCCTATGCCAAGGTGGCAGCAGCTCTTGATGATGCAGGGCTTGAAGTAACATATGCGCTTGAAGTAAGCGGAGGCTGGAAGCTTGGTATTTATGGGCAAGGCTCAAGTGGTAAGTTTTTAAGCAAGCAATTCCGCAAACTATCTGAAGAAGTCGGTATTGATATTGCGTTCGTGGAAGCTAACCCCGTACCAAGCTTGGAAGCACCAGGCATTTTATTTATGGATATGGACAGCACATTGATTCAGTGCGAATGTATTGATGAAATTGCAGATTTTTTAGGTATCAAAAAAGATATTGCAGCTATTACACAGCAGGCCATGGAAGGTAAGTTGGACTTTTCGGAATCATTGGTTGCGCGGGTGAAGCTATTGGCAGGTTTGGATGAATCAGTGTTAAAACGTGTGTATGAGGAACGCATTCGTTTGACCAAGGGTGCTGAAAACTTGATTGAAACAGTGCATCAAGCGGGTTGGAAGGTTGGTTTGGTATCGGGTGGGTTTACCTATTTCACAGCTTTGTTACAAGAACGTTTGGATTTAGATTTCGTAGCAGCGAATACTTTAGAAATCGTGGATGGTAAACTTACGGGGCGTGTGCTTGGTAGTATTGTTGATGCCCAAGTAAAAAAAGAACTTTTAAAGCAACAAAGCGAAGTATGGGGCATTGATTTACAAGCATCTGTGGCTTTGGGTGATGGGGCGAATGATTTGCCTATGTTAGAGGCTGCTGCTGTGGGTATTGCGTTTCATGCTAAACCCAAAGTGCGTGAGCTTGCGCCGTATGCATTAAGTAATGGTGGTTTAGACCAAACTTTACATTTACTTACCCCTTATACTTCAGATAACCCATAGAGAGTGAAAAGATATGACGATTAGGCGAATACTGATTTATCCTGAAGACTGTTTAAAGCAGGTAGCAAAACCTGTGAAAGTCTTTGATGACCCAGCTTTGCACGAGCTAGTACAGGATATGTTGGATACCATGTATGATGCACCAGGTGTAGGGCTTGCTGCACCGCAAGTTGGCGTGTCGTTGCGCGTGGCGGTTACTGATGTGGACTGGCGCAGTGAAGAAGCCGAAGGGCAGCGCAATCATAAAGTATGGATCAATCCTGAATTTCTTTGGAAAAGTGAAGAAACGGATGTGAATGAAGAAGGTTGTTTATCTTTACCAGAAATTTATGGCGATGTAGAGCGCCCGAATGCGGTACGACTGCGTTGGTATGATTTGAATGGCAAAAAACACGAAGAAGATTTCACAGGTTTTCAAGCGGTGGCATTGCAACATGAGTTTGACCATTTGGATGGTAAAGTATTTATTGATTACTTTTCGCCGCTTAAACGGCGTATGATTATTAAGAAGTTGAAGAAGAAGTACCTATCATGATTAAAGTGGTATTTGCAGGTACACCTGCATTCTCTGTGGGCTGCCTAAATGCTTTGATGACATCAGATGATGTAGAAGTTGTGGGGGTGGTGTCACAGCCTGACCGCAAATCTGGACGTGGTATGAAGTTGACCCCATCACCTGTGAAGAAAGCAGCCTTAGCGACCAATATTGATGTGATTACACCTGAGAAATTGAGGGATAATGATGAAGCATTGCAATGGTTAAAAGAAAAAGACTGTGATGTGTTGGTAGTGGTGGCATTTGGCATGATTTTGCCAGTATCTTGGCTTGAAACACCTAAAGTTGCGCCGATTAATGTACATGCATCGCTGCTGCCACGTTGGCGAGGTGCTGCACCTATTGAACGCGCCTTGTTGGCTGGCGATAGTGAAACGGGTGTATGCATTATGCAGATGGAAGAAGGCTTGGATACAGGTGGTATATACCTTGAAAAACGTATGCCCATTACGCCTGAAAGCACAGGGCATACTTTGTGGTCAGAGCTAGAAGTTTTGGGTGCACAAGCTTTGATGCAGGCTTTACCATGCATTGTTTCAGGAGAACTACAGCCCACGCCGCAAGACGAGGCGGGTGTCACCTATGCCAAGAAAATAACCAATGAAGAGCGGGTGGTTGATTGGGCTTTGGATGCTGAATATATCGAGCGTTTAGTACGCTGTTTTACGCCTAAACCTGGAGTGCGCACATCTTATCAAGGCAAGTTGCTCAAAATCATTGCGGGTGAAGTTCTAAATGGTTCAAAACAACAACAAGCAGGTGTGGTGGTTGATATAAAGCACGGTTTGGATGTAAGCTGTGGGAATGGTCAAGTCTATCGCATCACGCAAATTCAACCTGAAGGTAAAAAAGCTATGAATGCAGTGGATTATTTGCGTGGCACCCAAATAAAAATTGGGGATGAGCTGGCTTGAAAAAAATCGGTATTGTGATTGCTGTTGAAAAGGATAATGTGATTATTCGCGCTCAACGCGACTCATCATGTGGTTCATGTGCGGGTAAAGCAGCCTGCGGCACATTGGGTTCTTGGAATCTTAAGGAAAAGAATAAAGATGACTTTGATATTCGCTTGCCCAATGCTTTAAATGCCCGAGAAGGTGATATTGTGACGGTAGAAGTACCCGATCAATTGATTTTAACAGCAAGCATGATGTTTTATGGTTATCCTGTGTTGGCATTTTTGATTGTTGGCGGGCTTGCATTTCAATTTGCTGAAAACTTCGGTTTATCTGGTGACTTGTTTTCTGCTATTGGAGGTCTGCTTGGTGCAGGTATGACATGGCTATGGTTGATGAAGCGAGCTGATAGTTTTGAAATGCCAAAAATGGTTGAAATTCAAAAGTGAGAACCCAATATACAAAAAGAGTGCATCCAGTTTCATAAAAGATTCATGTTGCGCTTTCAATGTTTTGCATGCTTGAACTCATGACGATAGGAATAAGGAGATAGATTTTGAAACAGATGATGAAACCTTTATTGATTGCAACACTGATGCTGGTGTTGCCACATTTAAGTTATGCAATGCCAGATAGTTTTGCCGACTTGGCAGCGGAACAAAAACCTTCGGTGGTGAATATTAGTACCACGCAATATGCCAAAGCACCACAGTTGCAAATGCCATTTGGTCATATGCCAGGCTCACCATTTG
Organism: Ghiorsea sp.; assembly: GCA_027080505.1. Classification (GTDB taxonomy): domain Bacteria; phylum Pseudomonadota; class Zetaproteobacteria; order Mariprofundales; family Mariprofundaceae; genus Ghiorsea. The sequence continues at coordinate 1,831 of JALWRX010000105.1, read as the reverse complement.
ATGACTTTTTTCGCGGCTTTTTGGATCAAATGCCTAAACAAGAGCGTCATGCTTTAGGTACAGGTTTCATCCTTTCTAAAAAGGGTTATATTGTTACCAATAATCATGTGGTTAAAGATGCGGATGAAATTGTAGTGACTTTAAGTGACGGGCAGGAGCTTGAAGCCAAATTGATTGGTACCGACCCAAAATTAGACGTAGCTTTACTGAAAATTGATAGTAAAGGTTTAGCTTTAAGAGCTGTGAAGCTTGGTAACTCGGACAAATTGCGAGTGGGTGACTGGGTTGTTGCCATTGGTAATCCTTTTGGTCTAGAGCAAACGGTGACTGCAGGCATTGTATCGGCAAAAGGTCGGGTGATTGGTTCGGGTCCTTATGATGACTTTATTCAAACTGATGCCGCGATTAACCCCGGCAACTCAGGTGGCCCATTATTTAATGTTGATGGTGAGCTTGTGGGTATCAATACAGCTATTTATTCGCAAAGTGGTGGAAATAACGGCATTGGCTTTGCTATTCCGATTAATTTAGCAAAATCAGTATTTAAAGATTTACGTGAAAATGGACATGTGCAGCGGGCAAGGTTGGGTGTGCGTATTCAAGATGTAGACAAAGCGACCATGAAAGCTTTGGGTTTGAAAAATCGTCAAGGTGCTTTGGTGCCACAGGTTGAAGCGGGCTCTGCGGCTGATAAAGCAGGTATTCAGGCTGGTGATGTGATTGTGGCAGTGGATGGCCAAGTGATTCATAAGGCACATGATTTACCAATTAAAATTGCACGTCATCAACCGGGTGATAGGGTGTTGGTGGAAGTGATTCGTAACGGTAAACGTAAAACAATACCAGTGATTGTGGAAGAGATGCCTGATGATATGGCAGCACAAAAACAACAGCAAAAAACATCGCTGGCTAAACATGGTATTTTAGTACAACCCTTGACCAAAGCTTTGGCAGAACAACTGCGTACACGAAGTGATAAAGGAGTTGTTGTGAAGCAAGTGTTGCAAGGTTCGCCTGCTGCAAGAGCAGGGATACAACGTAATGATGTGATCTTACGTATTGATGGGCATGTGATTGATAGTGTTCGTACTTTTGAGAAGTATGCTAAAAATCTTAGCAAAGGGCATGCGTTGAGAGTGCTTCTTGATAGGCATGGTGATCAAGTTTTTGTGATTGTTGTGCCACCCAAGACGAAATAATTTGTTTTATCACAAATTGTGACATGAAAGAACTGTTTCTTCTGTGATGATGTGTGTGGATAAAGATAGAATATTTTTAGGAAAGTACGGGCGGAGTGTCCGTACTTTTCATTCCTAGCTTTGAAGATGAGCGTCCTTGTTGAGGACAGTGAGATTGTAGTATTAAGAAAGGCAAAAGAGGGAAATGATGAACAAAAGACTTATGGCTGCATTGGCATTGGTAGTGGTGATTGGTGTTGCAATCGTAGCATTGATGCCCGAAGCGGTAAAACCTGTGCGGGTTGGTGATTTGGCTAAGCCAATAAGCTTGCCAGATTTACAAGGCAAACTACAAGGTTTACCAAAGGGTAAGGTTGTGTTGTTAAACTTTTGGGCAACATGGTGCCCACCGTGTCGCAAAGAAGTGCCTTCTATGGTGAAGTTATACAATCAATTTAAAGATAAAGATTTTGAAATTGTTGCGGTATCTGTTGATAGAAGTCGGGATGATGTGGTGAGGTTTGTCAAAGAACAAAACATGACTTTCACTGTGTTGCACGATGTGGACTCCACAACAGCGCAAGGATATGGTGTATTTCGTTATCCAGAGACTTTTATTATTGATAAAAATGGTAAGATTAGACAGCATTTGA
>JALWRX010000104.1 GCA_027080505.1 Ghiorsea sp. | reverse complement strand
TGATTGGTGCTACTGCCATTCAACACAAATGTGATGAGATTGAAACTGCTGCTGAAAATAGTGATATGAAAACCTTGCATGCAAACATTGAGACACTAAGAGGTGTGATACAAACAACCAATAAGGAGCTTATGCACTACATTCAGCAACGTAGTGCATAAGTAAAGGGAATTATCCTAAATTAACGAGCAACCAATGCAGACTGCCTTCTGACCAATCGCTCCATCATCCTTAAATCTTTATCTCCAAGGCTCATGGCTGCATCTGCCCAAATTTGGGCAGCATCTAAAAGTTCTTCAAATGATACATTATTAATTATTCTTTTTGCTTCTTTGAAGGCTTTAATTCCATTACGCTGCCTATTTTCCTTCTTAATATAATTATATACTGCCGCCTCCCCTTCCCCATCCTCTACAAGTATATCAACTACCCCCAAATCAAACATTTCTTGAGCAGTGTATAGTTTTCCACCTAAAACCATTTTCTCTGCTTGTAGAAACCCCACTTTTTTTGATAAAAAATTATACGCACCAGCACCTGGGAAAAGATTAAATAGAATATCTGGTAATCCCATTTTAGCACTCTTTTCCGCTATAATAACATCATTAGCTAAGGCTCCTTCCAAACCACCACCTAAAGCATCTCCTTGAACTAAGGCAATCGTTGTCAAACCTTTACCTAAACCTGTATACATTTGATAAACAGCTTTCAAACATTCAACATCATATTGATAAAGCTTTTCCCTTTGGTTATTCTTAATAAAATGTAAAAACAGTTTTAAATCACCGCCTAGACAAAATATGTTCGGAGTGTTTGAACCCATAACCAAGTATTTAATGCTACTATTTTCTGGTTTTCTAATTATTTCATCAAACCAATCTAGCATTTCAGCAATAATATTGGGGGTAAAACAGGGTCTCGGATGTGCATTCATTCTATACCATGCTAATGCATGTTCTTCTTCATATTTAATATCCAATGATGAAAACTTTTGTTCTATATTTTCTTGTGTTTTTAAGTTTGTATTTTGTTGCATAATGCACCTCTTATTTGTTGTATTTGTGACGTATGCCACAGCATGAGGTTCAACCTCACTTCAGCAGGTGTCAATTTTTTGTTAGTGCTTAGCGTGGTATTTTTTTACTATAAATTTCAATATGTTCGTTAAATAAGCGGTTTGCAGCTATGGTACATGCAGTTTAAAAAAGATATGATTTGCCTACTATGCCATCAAAATGGAAACAACATCTCACCCTTCAATTGCCACAAGTAGAAGCCAATCCCATTTGGGTTCACGCTTGCTCTATGGGTGAAGTTGCTTCTGTTGCACCACTCATTGACCGCATGATAAACCTGCAGCACCGCATCCATTTAACAGTAGTCACACGCACAGGTTTTGCACATGCCAAACGTTTATTTGGCGATGACATTACTATAAGTTGGTTGCCTTGGGATTTACCTTTTCTGATGCGAAGATTTATCCAACATCTACAACCATCATTGCTCATTTTATGTGAAACAGAGTTTTGGCCAGGTATGCTCAAGGCATGTAAAAAACAAAATATTCCTATCATTGGCATCAACACGCGCATTTCTGACCGTTCATTTCCCAAATATTATAAGACACGAAAATTATGGCAGCGATGGTTAAGTGCTGTCACATTATTCTTAGCACAAAGCCCAATCGATGCACAACGGTTACAGCAAATTGGTGTGCCTACAACCAAGATAAAAACAGTAGGCAACTTAAAATTTGCTATACAAGCTCCCGATGTGGATGCAAATCAAATACGACACATGATAGACCCCTCAGCACAACGCCCCATCCTTATCATTGCCAGCACCCATGCTGATGAAGAAGCACAAATCCTAAGCTTGTTAAATAAATGGCAACATATACAAGCCAACTTGCTTACTTTGATTGTACCAAGACACCCTGAAAGGTTTGGTGATGTAGAAAAATTATTACAAAAAAACAACATATCTTACACACGTTACGTAGAAGAACGCACAGGGCATGAGCAAGTTGTGCTGATTGATACCATGGGAATACTAACCCAGCTTTACACCATAGCAGACATGGTATTCATAGGTGGTAGCTTGGTGGATGTTGGTGGGCATAACCCCTTAGAACCAGCGGTATGTGGTCGCGGTGTCGTCACTGGTAAACATGTGCAAAACTTCCGTGCTGTTTTTGATGATATGCAACATCAAGGTGCAGCTATTATTGTTCAAGATAAAGAAGAACTTGGCGCTGCCATCTCTCGTTTATTAGAAAAACCAGATGAGCTCAAGCAACTGCATACCCAAGCAGCTTTATTTATGCAAAACCAGAATCAAGTATTGGATGATATGTGGCATGAAATCTTGCCTTACCTCACCCCTCACGATTAAGCATTTGTCCAGCATTGCTCGGCATAACATCAACCACATGACCTTCTAAGGATGCAGGTAAACCACGCCTTTCTGCCAACCAAAGCTGTAATGCCTGCCCTACCTCTTGTTTAAATACAGGGTTGGCAAGGTGAACATTGAGCTTCCATTTATCTTTTTTAGCATCCAATGAAAAAGCCAAACCACCCATATGTGTCAAATCTAAACGCCCGCTTAGCTTAAAAGAAGCATCACCCTCTGTTTCTTCTTTGAGTAAACCTTGTGTATGCCCATCATCTTTATCCAATAAGGTTGCCAACTGCCCATCTGCTTCAAGCGTAAAGGGGAACTGTTCTATATGAAGCCTCGACCATGCAGACTGCTCTTTATGCATAGATTTTGACTTGGCTTCTTGCCCTTGCTCTGAGGTTTCACCTTTACGCTGCAACATCTCTGCGATGAGGTTTTCAGCTTGGGTTTGGGTAAGTAAACGGAATTGACCAGGCATAGCCTTTTGCAACAATTGCAGCCAAATATGACCAGCAGGCGTATTCGGTGGCACTTCTACACGGACACGGTAATTACCCAATACCAACATCATACCCGCACCTTCCGTGGGCTGCATCAGCTTGCCCGACAAAATACTACCATTAGGCCATGGTAATACCTGCCCACCTTCTGCACGTTGTAATTGCATCAATGAAGGCAAAT
>JALWRX010000103.1 GCA_027080505.1 Ghiorsea sp. | reverse complement strand
TGACTTACCCTATGCCAAGTCGTTTTATTGCAGATTTGGATGATGATGTGTTGTTTAAATCTGAAAAAGTACAGCAACCAACAATGTTTAAACAAGCGCAAGCTGCTTCATCTGTTCAGGGTATTGCTGTGGGTGCTTATGTGAATCATCCCAGCTTTGGTGATGGTTTGATTGTGGATTTAGAGGGTGATGGTGATGCAGTGCGTGTAGCTATTGAGTTTGATGCCGTGGGTTTAAAACGGCTGATGCTAAAGTATGCAGCCCTGACGGTGTTGTGATTTAGACTTTCTGTCTTACAATGCGCACTTAAAGTGTTTTAGGAGAATATGATGGATCTTAGTAAAATCCCAGCAGGTAAAGATACACCCGAAGAAGTGAATGTGGTGATTGAAGTACCACAACATGCCGACCCTATTAAATATGAGTTGGATAAAGATTCAGGTGCGGTGTTTGTTGACCGTTTTATGCACACAGCGATGCATTACCCATGTAATTATGGTTTTGTGCCCAACACATTGTCTGAAGATGGTGACCCAGTAGATGTATTGGTGGTATCAGAATTTGCATTGGTACCAGGTTGTGTAGTGGCATGCCGCCCTGTGGCAGTATTACAAATGGAAGATGAAGCAGGTATGGATGCCAAAGTATTGGCAGTGCCAATTACAAAGCTGACTCCTGTATATAAAGATGTTACAGGCCCAGAAAGTTTACCTAAATTTTTGCTTGATCAAATCGAACATTTCTTTGAGAATTATAAAGATTTAGAGCCCAATAAATGGGTAAAAGTTACAGGTTGGGCAGATGCTGCGGCAGCCAAAAAAGAAATTATGGATTCAATTGCGCGTTATAACGATTAATTGATGTGCATTCTGTAAACCAAGGCTCCGCAATAAGTGGAGCCTTTTTTTATTGCGCTTACACACATTTTGAATTGTTTTTGAAAGAATGCGAGAGGAGGTTTAATCGAGCTTCTTCAAAAGAGCAGCTTGATGATCTCAAAAAACTGCTCAAAGAACTTTATTAGGTGTCAGAACCCTTCCTTTTCTCAATGTTTTCCAAACGCATCGATACCTTTAATGCGTGTCATCACTTGAGCACGACCACCTTTAGGCACAAGCCACATTTTTTCAGCTTGGGGTTTTAAAGCACGAATAATAATGCCGCCATCAGGGTGTTTATGTCTGCCCAACCAAGCAAAAGGATCATGGCTTCGTGCTTCAACAACTGCCCATGCTTCAGGGGATAAAATAGGCGCAGACATCAGGTAATCACCGTAGGTTTATCTCTGCCAGTTAATTCAGGTAATTTGGATATGCTGTTGGCTGCATCAATCATATCCTTGAGGGCTGTTTGTGCATCCAAACCATGTTTACTAGTATCAGCTTCATAGGATTCTAAATAAATACGAATAGTGGTACCCGATGTGCCTGTGCCCGACAACCTGAAAATAATGCGTGAACCATCTTCAAACAATACACGTACACCTTGATTCTCGCTCACGCTGCCATCAATGGGGTCGGTATAAGCAAAATCATTACACATCTGTACCACACGCCCAGCCAAGGTTTGTCCTTTGAGGCTATCAAACTGGTCGCGCACGTTTTGTAAGACTTGCGTTGCCGCAGCAGAATCCACAGCTTCATAATCATGTCGCGAATAAAAATTGCGACCGTATGTTGCCCAATGGTCAGCCAATATACCTTCTACCGATTCTTGGCGTACCGCCAAAATGTTTAACCAAAATAATACTGCCCAAAGCCCATCTTTTTCACGCACATGGTCTGAACCTGTGCCAAAGGACTCTTCACCGCATAAGGTTACTTTCCCTGCATCCATGAGGTTACCAAAAAACTTCCAGCCTGTGGGTGTTTCAAAGCAATCAATGCCCAAAGCTTCTGCCACTCTATCCACAGCACCAGAAGTAGGCATAGAACGCGCTACACCTGCAATACCTTTGCTGTAAGCGGGTACTAATGTGGCATTGGCCGCCATAACGGCAAGCGAATCGCTGGGGGTGACAAAGAAGTGGTTACCTAAAATCATATTTCGGTCGCCATCGCCATCGGATGCTGCACCAAAATCAGGAGCATCATCAGCATACAATATGTCTACTAGCTCGTGGGCATAGGTTAAATTTGGGTCAGGATGTCCACCACCAAAATCATCTTTAGGTTCACCATTCATCACTGTGCCCTTAGGTGCACCCAGCATACCTTCTAAAATCACTTTGGCATAAGGCCCTGTCACCGCATGCATGGCATCAAAGACAAATGAAAAATCTTGTGCAAACAAACCACGAATCGCATCAAAATCAAACAGCTCTTGCATCAGTGCCGCATAATCAGCCACGGCATCCATCACTTCGACCTGCATATCACCCATGCTAAATTCACCTTTTTCATCAAGGTTAATGTCGGCACAATCTAAAATCTTATATTCGCTGATGTTCAGCGTGCGTGCATAAATCGCTTCGGTCACCTGTTCAGGGGCTGGGCCACCATTACCCATATTATATTTGATACCAAAATCTTCATCAGGACCTGCGGGGTTATGCGAAGCCGATAAAATCAGACCACCGAACGCTTTGTATTTACGAATCACGCAAGATGCAGCAGGGGTAGAAAGAATGCCGCCTTGTCCAACCAGTACTTTGGCAAAACCATTGGCTGCAGCCATCTTTAATATAATTTGGATGACTTCTCGGTTATAGAACCTGCCATCACCACCTAAAACCAATGTTTGCCCGCTAATATCGCCAATGGAATCAAACACAGCCTGCACAAAATTCTCAAGATAGTGCGGCTGTTGGAATACTTTAACCTTGGCTCTTAGCCCTGAAGTGCCAGGGCGTTGCCCTTCTATCGGCTGTGTTGAAACGGTGTGCTCTAACATGAAAAAACCTCTTTAGAGTGCACGATATTAAAACAGATTTAGTATGAAAACCACATGATTCTGCACTTTTACTTTCGGATGTTGTTGTACCTATTGGATATGCCATACAGAAAGATGGCACAAGTCGTAGCTTTTACTACGATAAAACCCTGATAAAGTGAGATGCCAATAGCTGCACAACCCTACTCTTTACGATTATCCTTATAATAATTGATGAGGGCATTGGTTGATGAATCATGGCTAGTAACTTCTTCATAATCATCAAGCTCTGCCAAAATTTTCTTCGCCAAAACCTTGCCCAGCTCAACACCCCACTGATCAAAAGCATTTAAACCCCAGATCTCAGCTTGTACAAATACTTTTTGTTCATACATGGCAATCAGGCTACCCAATGTTTTGGGTGTCAGCATTTGAAATAAAATCGAATTGCTTGGGCGGTTACCCTCAAACACCAGATGTGGCAAAAGCTTTGCAATTTCTTCTTCAGTTTTGCCTTTTAAATCAGCACGGGCTTCTTCCTCTGTTTTGCCAAGCATCAAGGCTTCAGCCTGAGCAAAAAAATGCGTCAGTAAAATGGGGTGATGCCTGCCCACTGGGTTTTTGGTCTCAATCGGTGCGATAAAATCACAGGGCACAAGCTTGGTGCCCTGATGAATAAGCTGATAGAATGCGTGCTGCCCATTTGTGCCTGGCTCACCCCAGACAACAGGGCCCGTAGAATAATTCACTGGCTCACCATCCATGGTTACGCTTTTACCATTACTTTCCATATCAAGCTGCTGTATATAAGCAGGAAAGCGGTGCATATACTGGTCGTATGGCAACAAGGCATGGGAGTCCGCATCAAAGAAATTATTGTACCAGATACCAAGCATGCCCAATATTACAGGTATATTTTCTTCCAAGGGCGCAGTTCTGAAGTGTTCATCCATGTCATGCGCGCCTTCAAGCAAGGCTTCAAAATTATCCATGCCGATATACAAAGCCGTGGATAAACCTGCAGCACTCCATAGCGAATAACGTCCGCCAACCCAATCCCAAAACTCAAATATATTTTCAGATGCAATACCAAAGTTGGTCGCCGCTTTGATGTTTGCAGACACCGCAATAAAATGCTTGGCGACCGCTTGAAGTGTGCCGCCACGGGTTAAAAACCAGTCGCGCGCAGTACGGGCGTTGGTCATGGTTTCTTGAGTTGTGAATGATTTGGATGTAATCACAAACAACGTGGTTTCACGGTGTAAGTGCCGCAATACTTCTACCGCATGTGTACCATCAACATTGGAGATGAAATGCACATGCAAGCCGCCCGCTCGACCATAAGGTTTAAGTGCTTCCGTCATCATCACCGAGCCCAAATCCGAGCCACCAATACCAATATTAACAATATCAGTGATAGGCTTGCCAGTGCTACCTTTCCATGCTCCAGAATGCACCTTATCCACCAGCTCTCGCATACGCCCTAATACACGGTTAATATCAGGCATTACATCCTTACCATTCACAATGACAGGGTAATTGGAGCGATTGCGTAAAGCCGTGTGCAACACCAATCTGTTTTCTGTGGCATTGACTTTTTTTGCCGCAAACAGTTCTTGGATTCGCGCTGGCAAACCTCGTTCTCTTGCCAAATCCAGAAGCTTGGCTTTGGTTTCTTCTGTCATCAGGTTTTTGGAATAATCCACCAAAATATCATTCAGTTTTAAAGAGTATTTATCAAACCTATTGGGGTCTTGGGCAAAAAGGTCGCGCATATGCACTTTTTTCATTTCTTCTGCATGCGCTTCTAATGCTTGCCAACTTGCAGTGTCGGTTAAGTTTGACATTCCATCCTCCAATAAAAACCTCTTTAACGGGGCTAACTTAGCCTAAAAAGAGGACAAAAGCTAATGGTTATAAAGGTGTGAATTACCTTAATGATTTGCCTAAACACTTTTGTACCACAGTGCATTGCGAAAAAAGGGAGGCTCCCTGAGGGCGGCATGATTGACAGTAGCGTATTGTAAATTTTGGGTTAATTTTTCGGCAGTTATTTGTACAGCACCACAGAGGCAGCTTGTTTTTTTGAATTCCTCTTGACTTTTATTCTGTATAATCAGCCCAAAACTCTGTGCCTCTGCCCATTTGTGTGATGCGTGCAATCAGCATATCCAATGCTTCGGGGCGTTCTGCAAAATTGATGCGATCGGTTTGAACTACCAATAAAGGTGTTTCTTGGTAGTGAAAGAAAAACTTATCAAAGGTTTCGGTAACTTGTTTGAGGTAGTCCAAATTGACACCTTTTTCCATGTTACGATTGCGCTGCTGTATGCGTTTAAGGGCAACGTCAGGCGATGATTGCAAGTAAATCACAAGGTCAGGCTTGGGTAAGTCAAAGGTGACAGCCTGCGCAACTTGGTTGTACAAAGCAAACTCTTCATCAGATAAATTGGTCATAGCAAAAAGTCTGTCTTTGGCAAAAATATAATCACTAATCATCATGGATTGGAAGAGGTCTTGCTGGGCTAAGCTTTGCCATTGCTTGAGGCGAGAAAATAAAAAAGATAACTGAACGGATAAACCATGGCGTTCAGGGTCTTGGTAAAATAGCTCCAAAAAGGGGTTGTCATCAATGTCTTCTAAGAGAAGGTTAGCATTGAGCTTGGTTGCTAATCCTTGGGCTAAAGTTGTTTTGCCTACACCAATACCACCTTCAATAGCAATGTGGTTGAGGTTTAATGTTGAAGTTGCCATGCTTCTCCTTTGTGCAGTTTTTCACCTGCATCCGTAAGGTGTGTTATCATTGTAGAGAGGCTCTCTCCAGTGACAGGATGTACCCAGAATGGTGCAATGTCCATGAGTGGTTGCAAGACAAATAGCCGAGACTGTGTTTCAGGGTGGGGTAGTTTTAACTCAGCATGCGTTGATATAAGTTGTTCATAAGCAATTAGATCAAGGTCTAATGTTCGTGAACCCCAATGTTCAATGCGCTTGCGATGATGCAGTGCTTCAACTCTATGCAATTCAGCCAGTAAGGTGTCGGCAGGCAGTTGCGTTTGCACATGAATGGCGGCATTCCAATAGTCAGGTTGTGGTGCACTGTCTGGCATGGTTAAAGCAGACGTGTGATAAAGCTTGGATATTGTAATGATTTTGCATGTTTCTTTTAATGCATCACATGCTGTTTGGAATGTTTGTTTTACATCGCCAAGGTTTCCACCCAAAGCGATAAAAGCATTGTTCACAGAGAACTTCTCCTTTGTTATCAGTGAGACTGACTATTCATAATCGTGCTGGATATTGCAAGGGATAAAAAGCGGTTGACGGATAGGCAATTAATCCCTAAGTTTCGCCGCCTTCCAAAGTTGGGAGAAGTTTTAAATGTCGGGGCGTAGCGCAGCCTGGTAGCGCATCTGGTTTGGGACCAGAGGGTCGGGTGTTCGAATCACCCCGCCCCGACCATTTAAAAACAACCTTGGTCTGCTGGAATTAAGCGCCTGTAGCTCAGCTGGATAGAGCAACGGACTTCTAATCCGTAGGCCGCAGGTTCGAATCCTGCTAGGCGCGCCATTCGGCAACCGTTTCAAGAACTATGGTGGACGTAGCTCAGTTGGTAGAGCCCCGGCTTGTGATGCCGGTGGTCGCGGGTTCGAGCCCCGTCGTCCACCCCAGTTGTTCTTCCCAAATAATGCTTTATTATCAACTTGTTACAAGGATTTTCTAAAACTGGGAAAATCTATTTTTTTGTGCGTGATTTTGTTGGGGCCCTGCTGGAGCCCTAGTGGAGCCTAAAGTTTTCAGGTTATCAATACCTGAGTAAATTATATGAGTATTAGCCAGAATTATTTTTCAATGCCGAACAGGTGTTTAGGCTCTGGTTATTTTGAATCATTTTCATCAGGGTAAAACTCTAAAAGTTCACCTGGTGAACAATTAAAGTATTTACATAACGCATTAATTGTATCTGTATTCGTGTTGTACCCTGGAATATTAGAAACTCGTGATAAAGTTGGCTGAGATAACCCTGTCTTTTGTGCAACCTCTTTGAGAGAAATCCTTCGTTTTTCCTCGAAACTTTTATCATCAAGCATCTGCGTTAATCGTATTCTAATCATATTTTATCCCTTTTGATAATTCAAATAGTTGTAATTAAAGAATCAACTGTCAAATAGTTGCATATAAGAATGATTATTATCTTATTTGACATATCTAAACAACGTGATACAATGTTTCATATATGAATGAAAATTAGTTCATATGAATACTTTAAGTGGAGAAAAATTATGAATGAAACATATTTAACAACAGAGGAATTATCACAGCGCATAAAATATGATCCAAGAACTATTCGAGACAGCTTAAAAGATTCGGTGCTGCTTGAAGGCGTTCATTATTTCCGTCCATTTGGTGGAAGAAAGATTTTATATATCTGGGAAACCATTGAGCAAGATATGTATGAACAGTCACAATCGCAGAACGTAATAATTCCTATGGGTAACGGTGGTGTGTGCCATGGCTAGTGTAAGAGCAAGAAGTAATAATCAAAAACTTTTCTTTGATTTTCAGTATATGGGCAGGAGATGTAGAGAGTATACTCAACTTACAGACACTCCCGCCAATCGCAAGAAATTACAGCGTGTTTTAGATAAGATGGAAGCTGAGATGACCTTGGGAGCATTTGATTATGCTACATATTTTCCGAGTAGCCCTCGTGTTCAACAATTTGAACACCAACAAAGCAGGATTCATACAAGGCTATCAAATGCTCCTACATTTAAAGAGTTTGCCGCACTTTGGTATGATGAAATGAGTATTCAGTGGCGCAAGACCCATAAGCTTGGGGTTCAGGATATTCTAGACCAGTATTTATTAGAATGGTTTGGTGAAAAAGGCGTTAGCTGCATCACCAAGACAGATATTCTCGCATTTCGGTCTTCTCTCGCCAAAGTTCAGAACCGAAGTGGAAAATCTCTATCAGCTTCACGAATCAACCATATCATGACGCCATTGCGCATGATACTCAATGAAGCAGCTAACAGGTTTGATTTTAGCTCGCCTTATCATGGAATCAAGTCCCTTAAAGTTCCTCGTACTGATGTTGAGCCATTCACCTTGGAAGAAGTGATGTTAATTTTAAATCGGGTGCGCCCTGACTTTAAGCATTATTACACTGTTCGATTCTTTACTGCGATGCGCACATCAGAAATTGATGGGCTGCAATGGCAGTATGTAGATTTTGAGCGACGACAAATCCTGATTCGTCAGGCATTGGTGATGGATGAACTGATTTATACCAAGAATGATGGCTCATACCGTGCGATTGATATGTCTGATGTAGTCTATAGAGCTTTAAAGGAGCAACAGACTGCAACGGGGCAAAATGATTTCGTCTTTTGTAATACGCAGGGTGGTACACTGAGCCATCGAAATGTTACAAGGCGAGTTTGGCATCCTTTACTGCGTCACTTAGGACTAAGGGCTAGGCGACCATACCAAACACGGCATACAGCAGCGACACTATGGTTAGCAGCGGGTGAAAGCCCTGAGTGGATTGCTCGCCAGATGGGTCATACCACAAGTGAGATGCTGTTTCGCACATACTCCAGGTATATCCCTAACCTGACCCGACAAGATGGTTCAGCCTTCGAAAGGTTACTAAAGCAGCATGGAGGAGAAAGCGTATGAGTGATGTATATATAAACTATAGCCGCATCATAAATGACTTGGCTTTTTCAATTATACTTAAGCTGAATATCAATGGAGGTAGAGAGTTTGTGTTGGCACTTGGTTACCCTAATGCTTATTCGAACCATGCTGCTATAAAGTCTTGGGTAATGGATCACTATCACTTCTACCAAGATTTAGAGCGTCTAGAAATGCTGCATTTAATGATATCTGAAATCAATGAACAGTTAACAAATCACTTTGGTTGTTATGTGGTTGGAGCAGAGTAAAAGGTGAAAGTATATATACAGGGGGTAATTGCCCCCTGTATATGTGAAACGTTTGTTGTTGCTATGTTATTGCCACGAGTTTAGAAAGTTACGTTATTTCTTTTGTGGTGGCAAATGCATTAAAAGCCGTACTTATGACTGAATTTAACAATTCGTGTAGGTGTGAATCGTTCACTAATATAGTGTAAACAAAATTACCACTTTTTTGGGTGAAGTTGAAATGAAGGTGACATTAAAATAAAGTAATAAAGGCGATAAACGTTGGTATATATGACTTTATAGTCTTTGGCATTGAAGGTGCTCTTAATAGTTTATTGCTGGGGAGCATCGGTAGTGAGGTTGTTCTCCTAATTAATAGAATAGGAGCATCTATGGCAAAGATAGAAACGTTTTATGAAGTGATGCGTAGGCAAGGAATTACACGTCGTAGTTTCCTCAAATATTGTAGCCTTACGGCAGCATCATTGGGTTTGAGTCCCGCTTTCGCACCAAAAATTGCACATGCAATGGAAACCAAACCTAGGCTTCCTGTGCTGTGGTTACATGGGTTAGAGTGTACATGTTGTTCTGAGTCTTTTATTCGTTCGGCTCATCCTTTAGCAAAAGATGTTATTCTTTCAATGCTGTCACTTGATTACGATGACACAATCATGGCTGCTGCTGGGCACCAAGCTGAATCTATTATCGAAGAAACGATTAAGAAATATGATGGTCAATTTTTATTGGCCGTTGAGGGCAATGCTCCACTAAATCAAGATGGCATGTCAATGATTATTGCAGGCAAGCCGTTTTCGGAACAGTTAAACCGAGTATCTCAACATTGTAAGGCAATTATATCTTGGGGATCCTGTGCATCTTGGGGTTGTGTTCAGGCGGCTTCACCTAACCCTACACATGCTGTCCCTACGCATAAACACCCAGGTATTGCCAATAAGCCAATTATTAAGGTTCCTGGTTGCCCCCCCATTGCGGAAGTGATGACAGCAGTGATTGCCTACATGATTACTTTTGACAAAATTCCTTCACTGGATCGTCAAGGACGACCGAAAATGTTTTATAGTCAGCGTATTCACGATAAATGCTACCGTCGCCCACATTTTGATGCAGGGCAATTCGTGGAAGAGTACGATGATGAATATGCCCGTAAAGGCTACTGCTTGTATAAAGTCGGTTGTAAAGGGCCAACAACATACAATGCTTGCTCAACCATTCGTTGGAATGAGGGAACGTCATTCCCGATTCAAGCAGGACACGGCTGTATTGGTTGTTCGGAAGATGGTTTTTGGGACAAAGGAAGTTTTTACGACCGTTTATCAGGCATTCACCAGTTTGGTATTGAATCCAATGCCGATGAAGTGGGTGGAACTGCAGCTGCTATTGTAGGCGGCGCAATCGCTGTGCATGCAGCAGCCTCAGCAATTAAATCTGCAACGAATAAAGCAGATCAAGGAGACAAATAATGAGCGTAACAACAACTCCGAATGGGTATACTTTAGACACTGGCGGACAACGTGTTGTTGTTGACCCTGTGACGCGTATTGAAGGGCATATGCGTTGCGAAGTGAACGTAGATGCAAATAATGTAATTACAAACGCAGTATCCACAGGAACTATGTGGCGTGGTTTAGAAGTGATTCTTAAAGGTCGTGACCCACGTGATGCTTGGGCTTTTGTTGAGCGTATTTGTGGCGTGTGCACAGGCTGTCATGCTTTAACCTCAGTTCGTGCAGTGGAAGATGCGTTGGATATTAAAATCCCATACAATGCATTTTTGATTCGTGAAATGATGGCAAAAACATTGCAGGTTCATGACCATGTTGTGCATTTTTATCATCTTCATGCTTTAGACTGGGTAAACCCAGTGAATGCACTTAAAGCTGATCCAAAAGCAACTTCTAAGCTTCAGCAATTAACTGGTCCGAATCATCCGAACTCAAGCCCTGGTTATTTCCGAGATGTACAAACAAGAATTCGTAAGTTCATCGAATCGGGACAGTTAGGTCCGTTTAAAAATGGTTATTGGGATAACCCTGCTTATAAGTTAAGTCCTGAGGCTGATTTGATGGCAGTCACGCATTATCTTGAAGCCTTGGACTTACAAAAAGAGTTCGTGAAACTTCATACTGTCTTCGGTGGTAAAAACCCACATCCAAACTATTTAGTTGGTGGTGTTCCATGTGCAATCAATATGGATGGGGATATGGCTGCTGGTGCACCATTGAATATGGAACGTTTAAATTTTGTTAAAGCACGTATTGATGAAATGAAAGCGTTTAATGATAATGTTTATATTCCTGATGTGTTGGCGATAGCTAGTTTCTACAAGAAGCAATTGTGGGGCGGCGGTCTTGGCGCTAAATCTGTTATGGATTATGGCGCTTACCCAACAGTGAATTACGATAAATCTACTGACCAACTTCCTGGTGGTGTAATTCTTGATGACAACTGGGATAATGTGATGGAAGTTGATCCACGTGATCCAGATCAAGTTCAAGAGTTTGTGAATCATTCATGGTATAAGTATCCTGATGAAAGCAAAGGTTTGCATCCTTGGGACGGTATCACAGATCCCAATTATGATGTTAGCTCTGCTAAAGGCACTCACACCAACATTGAAGAAATTGATGAACATGCGAAATACTCTTGGATTAAAGCACCACGTTGGCGTGGACATGCCGTTGAGGTTGGTCCTTTGTCGCGTTATACCTTGGCTTATGCACAAGGTGTTGAGTATGTGCAAGACCAAGTGCATCGAAGTGTTTCAGCATTTAATGCGCTCGCAGGTACCGATTTAGGTGCAAAACCAATTTTGCAATCTACGATTGGTCGTACTTTGGCACGTGCGCTTGAGTCGCAATATTGCTCAGATATGATGGTAGATGATTGGCATAGACTGATGGATAACATTAAAGCAGGTGATACTGCGACAGCCAATATGGAAAAGTGGGATCCTGCGACTTGGCCAAAAGAAGCTAAGGGTGTCGGTATTACTGCTGCTCCACGCGGTGCGCTGGGTCATTGGATTCGCATTAAAGATGGTAAAATTGAGAACTATCAATGCGTGGTTCCAACGACTTGGAATGGTTCACCACGTGATCCTGAAGGAAACATTGGTGCCTTTGAGGCTTGTTTGATTGGTACACCAGTTGAGCGCGCCGAAGAACCAGTAGAAATTCTTCGTAACTTACACAGTTTTGATCCTTGTCTTGCTTGTTCAACACATGTGATGAGTGAAGAAGGTGAAGAGCTTGTTAGTGCTAAGGTGCGCTAATATGTGCTCGTATTTATTAGCAGGTGGTCTTTTGACCACCTGCCATGAAAATTCAAGGAGAACTGATTATGTCTGATAGTTCAATTACAACTGACACATCGCATGACATTGTTAAACATACCGAATCGGTTTATGTATACGAAGCTCCAGTACGTATTTGGCACTGGGTAAATGCATTAGCAATTACAGTACTGTGTGTAACGGGCTATTTTATTGGTGCACCGTTGCCAACGATGCCAGGTGACCCAAGTTCAAGCTACTTGATGGGGTATATTCGTTTTGCTCATTTTGCATCGGGTTATGTTTTAGCTGTCGGTATGTTGGGAAGAATATACTGGGCACTTGTGGGTAACCACCATGCGAAACAGTTGTTTATTCCTCCTGTTTCTAAAGAGCATATCAAAGGTATGATTCATGAAGCTCGTTGGTATGCTTTCTTGGAAAAAGAGTCTGTTAAATGTGTAGGGCATAATCCTTTGGCACAAGCGGCAATGTTTACCATGTTTGTGTTTGGGACATTTTTCATGATTATCACAGGTTTTGCCTTGTATGGAGAGGGCACTGGTATGGGATCATGGCAGTATAATATGTTCTCTTCTTGGGTTATCCCGCTGTTTGGACAAAGCCAAGATGTACATACATTCCATCACTTAGGTATGTGGTTCTTGATCGTATTCATTATGGCTCATGTTTATGCAGCCATTCGTGAAGATATTATGTCGAGACAAAGTATGGTTAGTACAATGATTAGTGGTTGGCGGATGTTCAAGGATAATCGTCCTTGATATAAAAAGTTTGAACTTCCTCCTGATGTTCAATCGAGGCGGCATGTTTTCATGCCGCTTTTTTTATGTTTAAAGTATAGTGTTTTTTGATAGGGGTTGATATGTCTAGTGAAAAAAAGAGAGGAGCCGAAACATTGTTTGATGCGTTAGTGTCAGTTGAAATGCCACCATGCCAAGGTGATTTTGTTGAGATGCTTGAAAACAAAAAAGAACTGGCCCCTTATTTACTGAAAGAAATGGATGGTTTTATTCAAAATCCATTGTCTATCGAAGCTAAAGGGAAAGCATATATACGACATATTCTATCTGTCTTTTTACTTGCGTATTTCCGAGAGAAAGAGGCTTTTTCTAAACTCATTCAGTTGATTTCAATTGAAGATAAACTGGTATTAGCACTTACTGGTGAGGTGTTTACTGAAGCTCTCGGACGACTGCTTGCCTCAGTATATGATGGTGACATCAAGAGTATTCAAAGCGTGGTTGAAAATGAAAAGTTAGACCCTTGGATTCGTGCGGGAGCATTGGATTCGTTCATGGTGCTATGGAAAGAGGATGTCATTAGCAGGGCTGATGTGATGCAATACCTTGAGGAGTTGTTAGTCGATAAGCTTGAGCGGCAACCAAGCTATGTTTGGGATGCAGTGGCATTGATTGCCTATGATTTACATCCTAAAGAGTTGGAGCAACAGCTTACACAAGCTATAGAGGATAAACTTATCGAACCTGTGGTGCTAAACCATGAGTCTTTGGCAGGTTGCTTGGCTCAGCCCTTTCAAGAAGCCTTAAAGTTAAAGGATAATGTAGTTGACGGTTTTATGAGGTCGCCTTTTGAGGAGCTAAGCTGGTGGCTGTACCCTGATAGGAAGTTGCTACAAAAAGGCAAAGATTATGAGGCTTTGGATGTTCCTATTGTGGATAAAGATGTGGTGCCTGGTGAGCGAGTAGCACCAATGGGTTGGCGCTCTACGACAGTAGTTCGAGGGTCTAAGAAGTTAGGAAGAAATGAACTTTGTTTGTGCGGCAGTGGCAAAAAATTTAAAAAATGTTGTCTTAACTAATAAGCGTATGGTTATGTAAACTTTATTTACGGTTTTAAGTTTTTGCATGATGATAAGTTGGCAATCTTCTTTTTATGGATACTAAGTATCCATTTATTATAAAATAAGGAAGCATAATATCCCATAAAGAGTAAATTTGTTTTCACAAACATTAAAAAGTTCCAATAAATCAACAATATAATAATGCCACTACACTTTGGCAGATACCATGCTTTGTATGTTTGAATGCATATGCGGTGACGGAGGGACTTAGTGAGTGAGCAGAAAAAAGTTTTGGTCTTAGGTATAGGTAATATCCTTTGGGCAGATGAAGGTTTTGGTGTGCGTACTCTTGAGCACTTACAAAGTCACTATGAGTTCCCAGAAAATGTAACTCTTTTGGATGGTGGTACACAAGGTGTATATTTGGTTCAAGATGTTAGGGATGCAGATATATTAATTGTCTTTGATGCGATTGATTACGGGCTCGCTCCAGGTACTATGAAAATCATTAAAAATGAGGGTGTTCCAAAGTTTATGGGAGCAAAAAAGGTAAGTTTGCACCAAACAGGATTTCAAGAAGTTTTAGCGTTAGCAGATATGATGGGGGACTACCCAGAACAAATTATTCTTATTGGTGTTCAACCAGAATATATTGAGGATTTTGGTGGAAGCTTGCGTCCTGTAGTGAAAGCACAAATAGACCCTGCAGTTGAGCAAGCATTGGCATTTATGGATGCCAATGGTATTAGCTATACCAAGCGAGCAGCTCCTTTTGTCCCTGGTGATTTTAGCGAAGATGCTATTCTTACTATGGATAACTATGAACAAGGCCGCCCAAGCGAAGCTGAAGCTTGTCGCATGGGTGATGATAGGATATTGGCTTCAGATGAGTTTCGTGTGGCTGAACCTGAGCTAGCAAAGGTGGGCGATAGCCCTGTGAAGGTTGATGTGGATCACCACTTGGATAAATACCGCTAATGTGCCTCGGTATTCCAATGCAGGTTGTCAGTGTGCTAAGTGAACATGTCGCTCATTGCCAAGGCATGGGTCAACAAAAAAATATAGATATGAACCTTGTGGGTGAACAGCCCGTAGGAACGTGGGTGATTACATTTCTTGATGCAGCACGAGAAGTGATTGATGAAGACCAAGCGTTGCAAGTCACCAATGCCCTTGAAGCTGTGAATTTAGCCATGGGTAGTGATGGTACAGGTATTGATGATTTGTTTGCAGATATAATTGAGCGTGGCCCGCAGCTGCCGCCTCATTTGCAAGCTGAAGTAAATAAGGAGTGACTTAAGTGTATACACCATTAATTGATGAAATGATTGAGAAGCATGGTTACCCCGTGCTTACGGAAGATTCGTTGCAAGACTTCCAAAAAGAACACAAAGATGTGGTGCTGTTTTTTACAGAAAATGCTAACAACTACCCTGAAAGTAATGATGTGGCGATTATTCTACCTGAGATTATGAAGGTATTTGAAGGCCAATTAACCCCTGCAGTGATAAGTCGTGAAAGTGAACGGCCGTTGCAGCGCAAGTATCGTTTTAAAGGTTACCCTGCATTGGTTTTTTTGCGGGATGGAGAGTATGTAGGCACAATCTCTAAGGTGCGTGACTGGCTTGAGTATATCGATGAATTTAAAACCATGTTGGCAACTGCGCCAACCCCACCGCCTGCCTTTGATTTAGATAATGTTTGTCCTGGCTCAGTGCCAGCTAAAGTTTAAGGAGTTTTGCCATGACTGAAATTCATATTCCGATTGCATCCATTGGTGTGGGTTCACAGCCTGCAGATGAGGATGGGAAAACCTTAGAGTTTATCCCTATGCCACATGAGATGAGTGTGTTTGAAGTATCGAATATGCCAGAGCCTGAAGATGTGGCTAACCTTCAAGAAGGTATGCAGGCACTTCGTTTGGTGCGAAATGCACTTAAAAAGTATAAACTAAGTGATAAACTGACCATGATTGATATCACGGACTTAGATGATCAAAATCGTGCCTGGGTAAACACCATGTTGGGTCATGGTGAAGTTAGTGTGATTTATCAAGGCGGTATGCGCACAGAGATACAAGAATCTGTGTTTGCTGGCGTTTGGCGCATTATTTACTTAGATTCAGATAGAAATATTGTTAAAGATTTTATTGAGATTGCTAGCGTGCCAGAAATCGTAGTAAACTCATCGTTTATCAAAGCAAAAACAAAGCTTGAATATGATGCGGATAACCTGCCTGAACGGGTTATGAATGCTCCAGCCTTAATTACTGAGTTGAATGATAAAGTAGCAACATGGAAAGAGGGTGATGAGCCACATGTGATTAATTTCAGCTTGCTGCCGCAAACGGAAGAAGATTTAGTGTTTTTAGACCAACTCTTAGGTTCTGGCCCAGTGGTCATTTTGTCCCGTGGTTATGGTAACTGCCGTATTGCTTGTACTGAGACTAAGAACGTATGGTGGGTCAAATACTTTAACTCAGAGGATAAGTTAATTTTGGATACACTTGAAATTAGTACGATTCCTGAAGTGGCTTGTGCAGCTCAAGAAGATATTCGAGATAGTTACGATAGGTTTGTTGAAGTGATGGAACTCTACGATAATGAGTGAGGATACCTTTTTTAACTCTTATGGTGGTAATGGTGAAAAGATTGCAGATGCCAGTATATTAGAGTGTAAGATTTGCTGGTATCAATATAAGCCTAACGAAGGCGATGACTATTGGCAAATTGAGCCTGGTACACCTTTCTCAGAGCTTCCTGAACATTGGAAGTGTCCTGAGTGTGATGGTAGAAAAGAAGACTTTATGGTTGTCCTGAGAGATCAGTAAGGTGCTGCTCAAGTCTTTAACACCTATGGGTGCAGCTTATCACCTAGAGCAACTGTATGATGATATTCGGGTGACTCGAATGGTTGATATTCCGATTCTTAACCATCAATTAAAGGTACAAGCCGTAGGTTTCCGTGAATGGAACCAGCATGTGTTAGGTGTGTTGATTACCCCATGGTTTATGAATTTGATGTTGTTACCTACAGAAGAGACGGACTGGTCAACTTATGGTGTGGGTAGCAAACATAGTTATACATTTGAAGCAGGTTTATTTGAATTTATTGTGGGGGAAGAAGAGAGGTTGGGTAAATACATGAGCTGCTCCATGTTTTCACCCATGTTTGAATTTGCAGACCATGAAGCTGCGGTGCAAACAGCTGAGGCTATTGTTGTTGGTATATTCAATGAGGAAAACAAAGAGGTTTTAGGGTCGGAACCTTGGGGTGAGCAAGAAGTTCCAGTGAGTGAAGAAGCCCCTAGTATGGTAGAAACTATGCTAGATGGCGCTCAAACTGTAGGTGCGATAGCAAAAGATAATTTAGAAAAACCATTGTCGCGTCGAGAACTACTGCGTGGCGGATTCTTTAAAAAAATATCAAATAAAACGTAAAAGGAAAGTAGTAGCAATGATGAAAGGTTATAATCTCACAAATATTGGTACACCGCTTAAGGTGTTGTTCACCAGTTATTTATGTGTGGTAGGCATTGGTTATATGATGGCATTTACGCAAATACTGTTAACCCATGGTATGGCTGATGGAAAGTTTGGTTTATCTGTGGATGATATTGTATACAGCTATTATGGCAACCGCACAGGTACACTACTTGAAAACAAATTGAATGGCTCAATGAAAGATATGGCTGATGAGCCTGATAGGGTAGCAATTATCAAATGGGTTCGTGATGGTGCAAAAGAGTCGACGTTTGAATCCAGTGGCGCAAAGATGGTGTTTGAAAACACTTGTATTGCTTGTCACTCAGAAGAATCAGGTATGGGGCTACCTGATTTTACAAAATTTGAAAATATTAAAGAGCGTGCGAAGCAAGATACTGGGGCAAGCATTGCGTCTTTAACGCGTGTTTCACATATACATTTGTTTGGTATTTCGTTTATTTTCTTCTTTGTGGGTGCCATTTTTGTCTTTGCGACAAGTGTGCCCGTATGGCTGAAATCTGCTGCTATTGCTATGCCATTTGTCTCACAGGTTATGGATATAACATCATGGTGGTTAACCAAATTTGACCCCTTATTTGCTTGGTTAGTGTTGATTGGAGGCAGCGGTATGGGGGCTGCATTTGCTTTTATGTGGTTTGTCTCTGTCTATGAAATGTGGTTCAGAAAGCGCAATGATTCATCTGTAATTGATGAGGCTTAACTGATGGGTTTGGAAGGTCATGTGTCCATTTCACTGTTGCTCTCAGAGCAGGGTGTTCAGCGATCGATAGTGAAATCAAAGCGACCATTGTTGGCTCAAGCACTTCTTGCGGGTTCACATGCAAAAGATGTACCGCAGAAGATAGGATTAGTGTTTAATTTGTGTGCCAAGGCGCAGGCATCAGCATCTGTGTTTGCGATTGAACAAGCCTGTCAAAATCAAGTATCAGATGATGCGTGTGCTGTACGAGCACAGTTGGTACGTATGGAGCTGATTCGGGAGCATTTATGGCGTATTTGTTTGGATTGGCCTTTGCTTAGGGGAGGAGTGGCAGAACATGCACTGATGAAACAAGTCTTGGTATTGGATAAGGAGTGGAAAACTTGTTTGGATGCAGATGATCAGGCATTTATTTTAGGTGGTGAGGTGAAACCACCATTGAAAAGTAAGGCATCAAGTATTGCTTTAAAACTTGGGACGTTACTTAAAGAGCATATTTTTTATATGCCACCGAAAGCTTTTTATGCGTGCAAAGGTGCTGAGGAGTATTTGCTTTGGGCGCAATACACACAAATGAATGCGCCACAGTTCATGCAAAGATTAGTGCTTAAGGGGTGGCAATGTATTGGGCAAACCAGTACAAAGGTTTTACCGCAGTTTGAGTTGGCATGGTTGGATAAAGCTTTGTCAGGTGATGGTGCGGAAGTTTTTTTGCAGCAGCCAAATGTTGATGGTGAAACTTGTGAAAGCACACCGTACGCAAGGCAACAATCACATCCATTGATTGTTGAGCTTGAACAAAAGTATGGCTTGGGTTTATTGGTTCGTTTTACTGCTGTGTTACTCGAGCTTGCCAAGACATATTTGGATTTAGAAAAAGCGTTGATGCAGTTTGAGTCCAAATGTAAATTACTAGGTAAGACATCGGCCAACACTGGTTATGGTTTTGTGGAAGCGGCTAGAGGGCGTTTATTGCATCGTGTTGTGCTCGATGAAGCGCAAAAGGTGAAAACGTATCAAATCGTTGCGCCAACCGAGTGGAACTTTCATCCTGGTGGTGTACTCAAAAATGCATTGGAAACACTTCAAGGTGATGCAGAAGTTATTGAACAGCAAGCTAGGCTTTTGATTCATGCGATGGATCCATGTGTGAAGTTTGATTTGGAGATAAATCATGCATGAAATGTCGTTGTGTGAAGGTGTATTGACCGTGTTGGAAGATAGCGCAAAGACCCAAGGGTTTAAGAAAGTGAAAAAAGTCTGGCTTGAGATTGGTGTATTGTCTGGGGTTGAGCATGAAGCCATGTTGTTTAGTTATGATGTGGTTGTGAAAGGTTCAGTTGCAGATGGTTCCACACTGGAAATCATTGAATTGCCAGCGCAGGCTTGGTGTATGCAATGCATGAATGAAGTTGAAGTCACAGGTAGGGGTGAGCCATGCCCGTCATGTGATAGTTATCAGTTACAAATATCCAGCGGCGATGAGTTGCGGATTAAAGAATTGGAGGTGGAGTGATGTGTACAGTTTGTGGATGCAGTGAAGGTGAAACAACTATTGAAGGGGAGGCACACAGCCACAGTCATGATCATGCTCACTCTCATGAAGAACATGAACATCATCACCATGATGATAAAACCCATGATTACGGACAAGGTCCTGCGCACGCTCACGCACCTGGTTTAAGTCAAAGCCGTATGGTGCAGATTGAGCAAGATATTTTGGGTAAAAACAATGCCTATGCCAATGCCAATCGCAATTATTTTGCTGAGCATGGCATTCTTGCATTAAACCTTGTGTCTAGCCCAGGTTCAGGTAAAACCACATTGCTCACTAAATCTTTAATAGATTTGAAAAATGATTTGGCATTATCTGTAATTGAAGGTGACCAACAAACAGCAAACGATGCGGATAGAATTCGTGAAACAGGTGTGAAAGCTTTACAAATTAACACAGGTAAAGGTTGTCATTTGGATGCACACATGGTCGGGCATGCTATGGAACCACTTGCGCCTGAAGATAAAAGTGTGTTGTTCATTGAAAATGTCGGCAACTTGGTTTGCCCTGCGGCATTTGATTTGGGCGAAGCACATAAAGTTGCCATTCTTTCGGTGACTGAAGGTGAAGATAAGCCACTGAAATATCCAGATATGTTTTTTGCTGCAGATTTGATGATTTTGAATAAAATTGATTTGTTGCCTTACCTTAATTTCGATGTGGAAAAGTGTATGTCATATGCACGCCGCGTAAACCCTGGCATTAAAATCATTCAGGTTTCAGCCACCACGGGTGAAGGTATGGATACTTGGTATCAATGGATTAAAGCGACACATCAGTTGGCAACGATTGGTTATCAACCCAAGTTAGAAGACGTAGCCAAAGCAGCTTAGGAGTCGATATGTGTTTAGCTATTCCAGCCCGCATTGTGGCGATTGATGAAGCCAATGATATGGCAACAGTAACATTGGGTAATGTGAAAAAAGACATTTCCATTGCCTTGATTGAAGATGCCAAAATTGATGAGTATGTGTTGCTACATGTGGGCTATGCCTTGCATAAAATATCTGAAGAAGAAGCTGCACGAACACTTGCGCTGTTTGATGAAGCAGAGATTCTTGAGGAATTTACAGGCGAAACCACCGAGGTGAAAGCATGAAATATGTGGATGAATTTCGAGACGGTAAACTTGCGCGTAAACTAAGCAAAGCCATTGCTGCAGAAGCGGATGAAAATCGCACTTACAATTTGATGGAATTTTGTGGAGGGCATACCCACGCTATTTTCCGATATGGGGTTCAAGATTTGATGCCTGATAATGTGAAATTTGTGCATGGTCCGGGTTGCCCTGTTTGTGTACTGCCGATTGGACGCATTGATAATGCGATTGCTTTGGTGGAAGACAACGATACCATCCTTTGCACTTATGGTGATATGATGCGTGTACCTGCATCGGGTCGCAAAAGTTTGCTCAAAGCCAAAGCTGCGGGTGCAGATGTGCGTATGGTGTACTCCACGCAAGATGCCTTGAAGTTGGCCCGTGAGTTTCCTGATAAAGAAGTGATTTTCTTTGCCATCGGTTTTGAAACCACTACCCCACCCACTGCAGTGGCGATTAAACAGGCACAAAAAGAAGGGTTGAAAAATTTCACTGTATTTTGCAATCATGTGCTCACACCTGCAGCGATTCAGCATATTTTACAATCTCCTGAAGTGCGTGAAATGGGAGCTGTATCTATTGATGGCTTCTTTGGTCCATCGCATGTGAGTTCGGTGATTGGCACAGAGCCTTATGAGTTTTTTGCTGAAGAGTTTCAACGCCCAGTTGTGATTGCAGGTTTTGAACCTTTAGATGTGATGCAATCGGCATTGATGTTGATTCGTCAGCTCAATGAAGGTCGCTCGGAAGTGGAGAATGAGTATACCCGTGTGGTGACACGCGAAGGTAATCTCAAAGCCCAAGCTTTGGTGGCGGAAGTGTTTGAATTGCGCCGCGAGTTTGAATGGCGTGGTTTGGGTATGGTTCCCTATTCAGCATTGTCGATTAAAGACGAGTTTGCCGAGTTTGATGCGGAAGTTCGTTTCTCCGTACCCAAAATTGTGGCGTATGATGTAAAGGGTTGTGAATGCCCGTCTATTTTGCGCGGTGTGAAGAAGCCCACCGACTGTAAACTGTTTGGCACAGTGTGTACGCCTGAGAACCCTATGGGTTCGTGTATGGTATCTTCAGAAGGTGCCTGTGCAGCGTACTGGTCTTATGGTCGTTTTCGTCAGCCTGACACAAAAGCCATCAAGATTGAAAAAGAGGCAGCATAATGGAAGAAACAAGACGTTTCCCTATGAAACTTGACCTGAAAAAAGGCAAGGTTGAAATGGTGCATGGTAGTGGTGGCCGAGCCATGGCGCAGTTGATAGAAGAAATCTTTGTTAAACATTTTCGTAACCCACTTTTAGACCAAGGCAACGATCAAGCCATGTTCAATGTTGATGCAGGACGCATGGTGATGAGTTGTGATGGGCATGTGATTTCACCTTTGTTTTTTCCAGGTGGTGATATTGGTTCATTATCGGTGCATGGCACAGTGAATGATGTAGCCATGTCGGGGGCTAAAGCATTGTATTTGTCGGCAAGTTTTATTATTGAAGAAGGTTACCCAATGTCTGACCTTAATCGTATTGTTGAAAGCATGGCTGCGGCAGCTAAAAAAGCAGGCGTGATGGTGGTAACAGGCGATACCAAAGTGGTAGAGCGTGGTAAAGGTGATGGCGTGTTTATCAGCACTACAGGTGTAGGCGTTGTGCCTGAAGGTGTGCATATTTCAGGTGATAAGGCGCAGGTTGGCGATGTGATTTTGGTAAGTGGAACGATGGGCGACCACGGCGTGGCGATTATGTCGAGTCGAGAAGGATTAGAGTTTGAAACAGAAATCTTGTCTGATTCAGCCGCACTCAATGGTTTGATTACTGAGATGGTTGAAGCCGTGCCTGAAATTCATTGTTTAAGAGACCCTACCCGTGGTGGTTTAGCTACAACATTGAATGAAATTGCCCTACAATCGAATGTGGGAATGCAGCTTATCGAAGATGATGTACCTGTGCATGAAGATGTGAAGGCAGCATGTGAATTGTTGGGTTTAGACCCTATGTATGTTGCCAATGAAGGCAAGCTTATTTGTATTTGTGCACCAGAACATGCAGAGACTTTGTTAAGCATTATGCAAAGCCATGAATATGGAAAAAAGGCTGCTATTGTGGGTAAAGTGGTGGAAGATGAGCATGGCTTTGTGCAGATGGAAACCACATTTGGCGGTTCACGTATTGTTGATTGGTTGGCTGGTGAACAGCTACCAAGGATTTGTTAAACAGATGAGAATTTTGTTGCTTACCCACGCCTTTAATAGCCTTACGCAAAGGTTGTTTGTGGTATTGCAGCAAGATGGGCATGATGTAAGTATAGAGTTCGACATCAATGATGAAACAGCGCAAGAAGCCATCGATTTGTTTCAACCTGATTTGATTGTTGCCCCGTATTTGAAGCGGGCAATTCCTGAGGCTATTTGGGCAAAGCATACATGTTTGATTGTTCACCCTGGCATTATCGGCGATAGAGGGCCTTCATCTTTGGATTGGGCAATTATGAACCAAGAAAAAATTTGGGGTGTGACTGTGCTGCAAGCCAATGCAGAGATGGATGCTGGTGATATTTGGGCAAGCGTAGAGTTTCCTGTGCGTGATGTAACCAAAGCGAGTATTTACCGTAATGAAGTCACCACAGCGGCAGTGCACGCCGTGCAAGAAGCCATTGATTCATTTAAAAACTCAAACTTTACTTCGAAACCTCTTAAACAATGTTTATTGACGGCCAAAGGAAAGCTTAGGTCTGCGATGACACAAGATGATAGGCGAATTGATTGGTTAGTAGATGATACAACTACCATTTTACGAAAAATAAATGGTGCAGATGGTTTTCCAGGAGTGAAAGATGAACTTTTTGGACGAGAAGTGTTTCTCTATGATGCGCATGTAGCAAAAGGAATACAGGGTATGCCAGGCGAAGTGATTGCACGTTCAGGTTTGGCGATTTGTAGAGCTACAGTTGATGGTGCAATCTGGATTGGTCACTTGAAAGATAAGGGTCATGATCATAACTTTAAGCTTCCATCCACCGTTTTATTTGCTCAAGAAACAAGACAGTTATTAGAAATTGAACATGGTTATCAAGATATTTATTATGAAGAAGATTGTGGCGTAGGATACCTGCATTTTCCATTTTATAATGGCGCAATGAGCACAGCGCAATGTCAGCGGCTATTAGAGGCTTATAGAGCCGCAATCCAAAAAGATACCAAAGTAATTGTTTTAATGGGAGGCCCCGATTTTTGGTCGAATGGGATTCATTTGAACATGATTGAAGCAGCGAAAAGTCCAGCTGATGAGTCATGGAAAAATATCAACGCCATGAATGATTTGTCGCAAGCGATTATTTGTACAACGTCACACTTTGTGATTTCAGCCATGCAAGGTAATGCAGGTGCTGGTGGAGTGTTTTTAGCGCGGGCAGCTGATGAAGTCTGGGCACATGAGAATGTTATTTTGAATCCACATTATAAAGATATGGGAAACCTATATGGTTCAGAATATTGGACCTATTTACTACCTAAATACTGTGGTGAAGGTCATGCTGCGCGTATTACACAAGCTCGTCTACCAATGGGGGTAATTGAAGCAAAAGACTTAGGTTTGGTAGATGATATTATATGTGGGGATAAAAGTCATATGCTGGAGGAAGTTACAAGTAAAGCTCGTAGGTTAGCTAGTTTTAAGAATTTAGAATTGTTTCTCCGCAAGAAGAAAAAACAACGAAAACAAGACGAAATGACCAAGCCTTTGGCAGCTTATCGAGATGAAGAGTTAAGGCAGATGAAGAAGAATTTTTACGGCTTTGACCCCAGCTATCATGTCGCAAGATATAATTTTGTTTATAAAGTTTGTAAGTCACGAACGCCATTAACATTAGCGAAGCATCGTAATGTACGATGCATGGAAACAAGGAGGGCGGCATGAGCGAAATATTACCATCCATTCTATTGGTGGATGATGAAATCCGTGTGTTAGAATCCTTGCAACGTTTACTTGAAGATGAGTTTGATGTGTACCTTGCGACCTCTCCTGATGAAGCCATGATGACTATGGCAGATGAATGGATTCAAGTCGTAATTTCTGACCAGCGAATGCCTGGAATGACAGGCGTTGAGTTCTTACAAGAAGTTCGCGGGCGTTTCCCTGAAGTGATTCGTATTATTATCTCGGGATATACTGATGCTGAGGATATTATCACTGCTATTAATGATGCTGCTATTCATCAATATATTACTAAGCCTTGGGATCCTAATAATTTATTGTTAACAGTGCGAAATGCAGTACGTTTATTTGAGCTACATCGTGAAAATCAACAGTTAACTACAGAACTTAAAATGTTACCCACTTCTGTTGAAGAAGGTTTACAAGAGATTCGTCAGCGTTTAAGCAATGCTTATGATGTGGATTACGGCATTGTGCGATCCCCTGATAGTTGTATGAACCAAGTGTGTGATGTGATACGCCAAGTCGCAACCTTTGATGTGTCGGTATTATTAATGGGAGATTCGGGTGTAGGTAAAGAGCTTTCTGCACGCGCTTTGCACTATGGTAGTTTGCGCTCGGATAAACCTTTTGTTGCGGAAAACTGTGCAGCTTTACCTGATGAACTGCTTGAAAGTGAGCTGTTTGGTTATAAAAAAGGTGCATTTACAGGTGCTAATACCAACCGTATTGGTTTGTTTGAAGAGGCGGAAGGCGGTACAATCTTTTTGGATGAAGTAGGGGATACTACACCTGCGTTTCAGGTGAAGCTCTTGCGTGTACTGCAGGAAGGTGAAATACGCCCGTTGGGGAGTAATGAGCGCAGGAAAATTAATGTACGAATTATTGCTGCGACCAATAAAGATTTAGAGCAAGAGGTGCGCGAAGGTCGTTTTCGTGAAGACTTATATTATAGACTATCTACATTCAAAATTATAATTCCTCCGTTGTCTGAACGTTTGCAGGATGTACCACTATTGGCACGTGCTATTTTAACCAATGCTATGCAAGAGCTTGGTAAAAAAGTGAAGGGGTTTAGTGATGAAGCCTTGGCGTGCATGCAGGCTTATCATTGGCCTGGTAATGTGCGTGAATTACAAAATGAAATTAAACGCATGTTGGTGATGGCATCAGGCGACTATTTGGGAGCAGAACTTTTATCTGCACAAGTCTTGCGGGCAGCACCACAAGAAGATGAAGCAGAGTTGGACTGGCTAATGACACAAGAAGGCTCGTTGCGTGAACGCTTGGATAGCTTAGAAGCACGTATTGTACATGAAGCATTGATTCGAAACCGATGGAATAAAAGTAAAACAGCCAAAGAGCTAGGTTTGTCGCGTGTGGGTTTACGTAACAAACTTGAAAGGTATGGCTTAGAAAAAGTGGAAACATTAGATTTGCCTGATGACACATTGCAAGTCGTGGAAAGTTGAGTAAATTCTAGCCATGCCCCAAGCCCTTTCTCAGCAAATTACCAATGTCGCAACACATGCGATGACGCAGGGTAATGAAGAGATGTGGATCGAAGTTATCCAGAAAATGGATGTGGTTTATGCAGACCTACTACATTACCAGGTAGAGTTAGAAGAAAAAAATGCAGCCCTAGAAGAAGCGCAGCAGTTTATTCGTGGTGTTTTATCATCTATGACGGACGTCTTAATAGTTTGTGATTTGTCAGGGTATATTGAGCAATCTAACTTGGCACTGTCGCAACTACAGGGTTCGGTCGAAAATGGTTTGGTGGGTAGGATGTTAGGCACATTATTTGATCAAGATTCACAAGCCAATATTGAAACAAGCCTTGAGCGTGTGCGTAGTGGTGAAACCTCAGAGTTGGAAGCGTCTATTACGGATAATAAAGGTACTGCTTCCCCTTTGGTTATTCGCTGTTCGCCACGGTACGACCATGAAGGCACGCTTGTGGGTATGGTCTTGATTGGTCGCCCTATTGGTGAGTTGCGTAAAGCATATAACGACTTGAATGAAACACATACTGAACTCAAGCAAGCCCAAGCGCAGTTGGTGCAATCAGAAAAAATGGCATCATTGGGGCGTTTGGTAGCAGGTGTTGCCCATGAATTGAATAATCCGATTAGTTTTGTGCATAGTAATATGTTTGCTATCAAAAAGTATGGTTATCGTTTGCGTGAATATATCGAAGCATTGCATGGACAATTGGGAGATGGTTTAGATAATAGTCTCAGGCAAAAGCTCAAAATAGACCGAATTTTAGATGATATACCATCTCTAGTGGATGGAGGGTTAGAAGGGACTATGCGGGTGAGTACGATTGTTCAAGACTTACGCCGTTTTTCTAGTAGCCACAGGGAAGAAAAAACAACATTTGATGTATTGGATGTAGTGAGTAATGCCGCCAAGTGGGTGACACAAACATCAAAAGTTCAAGCTAATTTATCTGTTGAAGGTGAGCATGTACGTATTCTAAGCTATGAAGGCTTTATCCATCAAGTTTTGGTTAATTTAATTCAGAATAGTTTAGATGCGATGGAAGATCAGGGTGTAGCTCGCATTGATGTCCGTTGTTATCAGCAAGGCGAAGAGGTTCTAATAACGGTGAAAGATTATGGGCCAGGCATTTCGGAACATGATAAACTGAATATTTTCGATCCTTTTTTTACCACCAAAGATGTGGGTAAAGGCACGGGGCTTGGTCTTTATGTTAGTTATGGTTTGATTGTGGAGCAATGTGAGGGTCGGTTGACTGCTGATAATCATGTGGATGGGGGAGCGCTGTTTACAATTGCTTTGCCTTATGATGAGCATAGTTAATGACGAAGCAGCTTAATTTACTGTGGTTGCAATCTGGTGGTTGTGGTGGTTGTACTATGTCATTGCTGAATGCGGAGTCTCCTGATGTGTTGAGCTGTTTGGATATGGCAGGCATCAACCTTTTATGGCATCCATCCTTGAGTTTGGAAACAGGGCAAGATGTAAGCGATATTTTACATGCGATTGTTGAAGGAGAAATTCAGTTAGATATTCTATGTTTAGAAGGCTCTGTGATTTGTGGGCCAAATAATACGGGTAAGTTTCATATGCTGGCGGGCACAGGTGAACCCATGATGCATTGGATTGAACGCTTATCTGTTAAGGCTGAATATGTTGTTGCTGTTGGTACATGCGCGGCTTATGGAGGTATTACCGCTGCAGGAGGCAACCCATCCGATGCTTGTGGTATGCAATATGATGGTGAGAAAAAAGGTGGACTTTTGGGGGCTCAGTTTCGTTCTAGAAGCAATATGCCAGTGGTAAATATTGCAGGTTGTCCGACGCATCCCAATTGGGTCACTGATACATTGGCTGAAATTGCCATAGGTGATTTTACGGAAGCAAACATGGATAGTCTGGGTAGACCACGCAGTTATGCGGATCAGTTGGTACACCATGGTTGTACGCGAAATGAGTTTTATGAATTTAAAGCCAGTGCTGAAAAACCTTCTGACTTAGGCTGTATGATGGAGCATATGGGCTGCGTGGGTACGCAAGCGCATGCTGACTGCAATACAAGGCTTTGGAATGGGGAAGGCTCGTGCATTCGAGGAGGCTATGCTTGTATCAACTGTACGGCTCCAGGTTTTGAAGAACCAGGACATGTTTTTACACAAACACCTAAAATTGCGGGTATACCTGTAGGATTGCCAACAGATATGCCGAAAGCATGGTTTGTTGCCTTGGCATCATTATCTAAAGCAGCGACACCTGAACGCTTGAAAAAGAATGCAGTCGCTGATCATGTTGAAATTGCTCCAAGTATTCACCTTAAGGGGAAAACATGAGTCGTAAAATTATTGGTCCATTTAATCGTGTGGAAGGTGACTTAGAAGTACAATTGGATATTGAAGCTGGGCAAGTGAATGATGCTTGGGTGGTGTCACCCATGTACCGTGGTTTTGAACAAATGCTGCATGGCAAAAGCCCTATGGATGCCATGAGTTATGTGCCAAGAATTTGCGGCATTTGTTCGGTAGCACAATCTGTAGCTGCGGCTTATGCCATTGCTGATGCACAAGGTGTTCAGATGCCACGAAATGGTGAGTTAGCAACAAACCTCATTCTTGCCAATGAAAATTTAGCGGATCATTTAACGCATTTTTATATGTTTTTTATGCCAGACTTTACCCGTGAAATATACCAATCTGAATCTTGGTATGCAGGCGTTACACAACGGTTTACCGCAGTGAAAGGCACTGCAGCCAAAGACATGTTACCTGCTAGAGCTCAGTTTATGCATATGATGGGTATGTTGGCAGGCAAATGGCCGCATACATTATCTATTCAACCTGGTGGCACTTCTCGTGCGATTACTTCAGTAGAGAAGGTGCGGTTATTGGGTGTATTGTATCAATTTAGAAGCTTTTTAGAAAACACCTTGTTTGGTGATAAATTAGAAAACATTGCCAATTTATCTTCAGTAAAAAGTTTACAAACTTGGTTGGTGCAAGAGCAGCACGAGCAAAGTGACTTTGGTATGTTTTTACAAATTGCAGATAGTTTAAATTTAGCTGTGATGGGCAATGCAACAGACCATTTTATGAGTTTTGGTGTATATCCCAAAGATGGGCAACGTTTATTTCAAGCTGGTGTTTGGAAAGATGGTGTTGTATCCCATTTGCAACCTGAAACCATTAAAGAAGATGTGTCACATAGCTGGATGAAAAAAGGTAGTGACCCCAAACATCCTCGAGAAGGTGTCACCATACCTGATCCAGATATGAAAGATGGTTATACATGGTGTAAGGCACCGCGTTTGGCTGGTGATGTGGTTGAGGTTGGTGCATTGGCACGCCAAATTGTAAATGGACACCCGTTGATAAAGAGCTTGGTGGCGGAGTCAGGTGGTAATGTGCGAAACCGTATTGTTGCAAGACTATTGGAGCTTGCGCTGGTGG
This sequence comes from Ghiorsea sp., assembly GCA_027080505.1. Classification (GTDB taxonomy): domain Bacteria; phylum Pseudomonadota; class Zetaproteobacteria; order Mariprofundales; family Mariprofundaceae; genus Ghiorsea. The sequence goes on along the minus strand of JALWRX010000103.1, from coordinate 10,426 downwards.
TGATTGAGATGGAAACATGGGTGAAAGAAGTAGAGCCTGAACAACCATTTTATCATATCTCATCTATGCCAAATGAGGCTGAAGGTTCGGGTTTGATGGAGGCAGCTCGAGGTAGTCTTGGACACTGGATACGGGTAAAAAACGGACGTATTTTAAACTACCAAATCATTGCGCCTACGACTTGGAACTTTGCTCCCAGAGATATGCACGGACAACTTGGCGCATTGGAACAAGCGCTGCTTGGTGCACCTATTCGAGAAGGTGAAGAGACACCTGTTTCTGTGCAACATATTGTGCGCTCTTTTGACCCTTGCATGGTGTGTACTGTTCACTAAATGGACTTTGAATGAAGGGTATAAAAATTCGTGTGCGAGGTGTGGTTCAGGGTGTCGGGTTTCGTCCGTTTATTGCTAACCTCGCCGAATCTTTTCAGCTCAACGGTGAAGTATGGAATGATGCTCAAGGTGTAGGTATTCAAGTGTGGGGTGATGATGCTACCCTGCAACAATTTGTACAGGATGTTACCTCTAAAGCACCACCGCTGGCTAAAGTGCAGCATGTTTCCACCACTACTTTAACTAAGACTTGCGAAGTTCAAGGTTTTAAGATTCTCGCCAGTGTGGATGGCAATACTTCAACAGGTGTGGCAGCGGATGCGGCAACGTGTGTTGCATGCTTGCAAGATGTAAACAACCCAGCCGACAGGCATTATCAATATCCATTTACCAATTGCACCCATTGCGGACCACGTTTATCGATTATTCGAGAAGTTCCGTATGATAGAAAAAATACAAGTATGGCTTCATTTGAAATGTGTACGGCTTGTCAAAAAGAATACGAAAATCACAAAAATCGACGTTTTCATGCCCAACCCAATGCGTGTCCAGATTGTGGGCCTCAACTGCAGTTTTTGGATGCGGAAGGAAAAGTTGTTGTTGCTGGAAATAATATTGAGGCTGCGGCGGCTTGGATAAAGCAAGGGAAAATTGTTGCAGTCAAAGGTTTGGGTGGTATTCATTTGGCATGTGATGCGAGCAATGAAGAGGTCGTTAATATACTTAGGCAACGCAAATGCAGGTTTGGCAAACCTTTTGCCATGATGGCCAAAGATGAAATGCAAGTTCGTCAATATGCAGATGTCTCACAAGAGGAGGCCTTGTTATTGCAAGGAGTAGAAGCACCTGTTGTGGTGTTAAATGCCAAACCGAATTATGCTATTGCACCGAGTGTGGCACCAGGACAAAGTACATTGGGCTTTATGCTGCCTTATACACCACTGCACCACTTACTCTTGGCAATAATTGATAATCCCATCGTGCTGACTTCGGGCAATGTTAGCGAAGAGCCACAATGTATTGATAATAATGATGCCATGGGTCGACTTTCAAGCATTGCCGATGGTTTTTTATTGCATAACCGGGATATCGTAAATCGTTTAGATGATTCAGTGATTAAAGTTATGGCAGCGAAACCTAGGTTAATGCGTCGTGCACGAGGCTTTTCACCTTCAGCATTATTATTGCCCAAAGGCTTTGAAAATGCACATGGTATATTGGCTATGGGTGGTGAGCTCAAGAATACATTTTGTTTATTACAGCACGGACACGCGATTATGTCACAGCACATGGGTGATTTAGAAAATACTGCTGTACATAGTGACTACCAAAAGAACTTAACACTTTACCAGAAACTATATGATTTTGAGCCTGTGCATATTTCTGTTGATAAACACCCTGATTATTTTTCGACCCAATGGGGTAAACACTATGCGTCCACAAAGGGTTTGGAAGTTAGTGAAGTGCAACATCATCATGCCCATATTGCAGCATGTATGGCTGAGTGTGGTTTGCCATTAGGAAGTGAAGTGCTGGGTATTGCACTAGATGGGCTAGGAATGGGCGAGCATGGAGAGCTTTGGGGCGGTGAGTTTTTGCATGTTTCATATCAATCATCGTATCGAGTGAGTAGTATTCAAACTGCAGCTTTGTTAGGTGGTGCAAAGGCCATGTATGAACCATGGCGCAATACCTTTGCTCAACTCAATGCCTTGGGGTGGGATAATGTTATAGAAAAGTATGCGGATTTACCCCTGATTCAAAAACTTTCTAAGAAACCTGTGCATAACCTACAAGTGATGTGTGATAAGGGGTTAAATTCGCCTCAAGCTTCATCTATGGGGCGTTTGTTTGATGCCGTCGCAGCAGCACTTGATATTTGTTTTGAACGTGCTGCGTTTGAAGGTCAAGCAGCAATGGCACTGGAAGTCTTGGCAAGTAAAGAAAGTTCATCATCAGTAGAGCCTTATCCTGTGGGTGAAATAAAGCAAGATGGGTTGATTCGGTTATCTTGGTCATTCATGTGGGCAGCTATATTACATGATTTGGAAGCAGGGGTAGCAAAACCCGAAATTGCAATGCGGTTTCATCAAACTGTGATTCATGCAGTATCACAGAGGGCTACTTTTCTGTTAAAGAAAAAACAGCTCAGTATAGTAGTATTAAGCGGCGGTGTTTTTCAAAACAAAATTCTTTTGGAGGGTGTGTTTCATCGACTTGATGAGGATGGTTTTCAAGTAATGATTCCCCAGAACTACCCGTTGAATGATGGCGGTTTATCTTTAGGGCAGGCTGTGATTGCAGCAGCAAACATGTAACTTAAGATGCAAACATGCATCCAAAGTGAAAATGAAGTATCCACTATGTGTAAGTTGCTGTAATGCCAGTAGGCTATTTGTGCATGGCATGTAAGTTGCGACTATTGAACTGGATTAGGTTGGAGGGTTCATGTTAAGTGTTTTACTTTTAGGTTTCCTGCTAGGTATGCGTCATGCAGTAGAAGCAGACCATGTGGCTGCTGTTGCATCGATGGCAACGCGAACGAGTTCATTTAAAGAAGCAATGAAACTTGGTGCTACATGGGGATTAGGGCATACCTTAACTCTCTTCATATTTGGTTCTATCGTTATTTACTCAACATCAGTGATTCCAGATACCCTAGCATTATCATTGGAGTTTGTTGTGGGTATTATGTTAGTGCTTTTGGGTATTGATGTGATTCGTCGAATGTTCAAAGAGCGTGTTCATTTTCATTTGCATAAACATGATGATGGCATTAAACACTTTCATGCGCACTCACATCAAGGTGAAGGTGCACACAAAAAATCGGCGCATGGACACACGCACCCAAAAGGCTTTCATGTCCGATCTTTGTTTGTCGGTATGATGCATGGTATGGCTGGATCAGCAGCACTGATTATCCTTACATTGCAAACGGTCGAGTCGCCATTTATGGGGTTGGTATATATAGCTTTGTTTGGTTTTGGATCGGTGGTTGGGATGGCTGTGTTGGCAACGGTGATTATGGTTCCCCTTAGACACTCAGCTCAAAAAATGACACGTTTTTACCAAGCTTTTCAAACTACTATTGGAATGGGCACAATAGCCTTGGGTATGTTTGTGATGTATGAGATTGGATTTGTAGAAGGTTTGGTGCTTTAAAACAAGATGAGGTTTTTATGTTTGGTTTAGGAACAACAGAGTTAATACTTATTTTAGTGATTGTGATGATATTGTTTGGTGCGAAAAAGTTGCCAGGGCTTGGCGAAGGGCTTGCGAAAGGTATTAAAAGTTTCCGTACAAATATTAAAACAGATGAGGGTAAGGCAGATTTATAGTTTATGCCTCTGTTCTCTAACTTAGGTAGCCATTGAGGCTACTTTACATAGTGGTTTGGAGTTTTTGTTACTAATGATGGCTACCTAGAAGCTGCTATATTGTACATGAGAAAGACGAACCGAAAGGCTTCAGTTGATTGCGTGATGGTGCTGTCATCATTTAAGTAATCAAGTATTCGAATACTTAATTTACCATACTCTCCGAATGGACGACTGTTGATTCGTTTGGAGTGAATCTTTTTATTTTTTGATAATTTTAAAGCACTTCTCCAATATTGTTTGCGTTTCGTATTGCTTAGCCCTTTGATATCTTTACCGTGATGCCAAGTTAAGAATATATACTTTTTCGCTATGCCAATATTTTGTAGTATTTGATAAAATCTTTGTGCGTTTTTCGCATTTTTAAATAATATTTCATTAGGAGCATGGCGAGCATTGTTAAGGTAGCATTTTAGTAGAAACTCAAAGTCTTTTTTTGTATCAGAGTTTGCTAGCAGGTTGTGTAGTTTGCGTGTAAAATCTTCAGCTAAAGTCTTACCTTGATGTGTGGTTGGCCTGCGAGGGCAGAGTAGTCCGTAACCGTCTTTAGATACCATCATTCGGAACTTGGGTTTATTAGAAGTCAAATTTCCTGCGAGCAGTTTTTTTGTTTTACGAACTATTTTCTTTGCCTCTTGTTCGGAAAAGGCGTAGCGCTCTGCTAAAGTATCAATGGGGATGGCATTGTTGCTATGTAGGTAGAGAAGTTTCCATGTTCGCATAAGTAACAGGTAGCTAAGGTTTGTTTTAGAAGCTGCTATTTTCTGAGGTTTATTTTTCTCATTTTTAAATTCTATGATTTTATCTAGGTACTGTTTGCGGAGTCTTTTTTGTATCTCTAAAGCACCCCCTTGCTTTAATAGGCGGTATGTTGTGGTAGAGGGGAGATTGCTTAGTCGTAGCCATACTTTTTTGTCTATGGGGTTTAATGCTTTTTCTAGACTATGGTTGAGCATGATGTCACACCAGTGGATATAATGCTCTAGTGTAACGCTAGGGTTGGCATGACCAAGCATTGCAGTGATATGATACAAATGTTTGCGGGTGGGTTGGTTTGAGCCATATAAAGTTTGTATTAATCTTGCAGACTTAACGAGCCATAAGGCTGTTTTTGGCATTGATTCAAAGAAAAGTTTTGGTGCACCCTGTTCAGAAATCAATAATCGAAGCAAAGTCCATGATGCGCATGAGTGCCTGAGGCTATGAAACCTTAACCTTTCATCACCAGTCGCAAAACGTAATGCTTGGTGAATAGCTGGAAAAATGACTTCTTCGGGTACAAAGGCATAATTTCTCTCTGGTACACTAAATACATATTCCGAGTATTTGGTATGACTCTCTTGTTTTCGTCTTTTATAAACCCATTTCATGAAAGCTTTTAAAGCCTGGTGAGGAAGAAGCCCGTGGATTGGTATTCTACGTTCAGAGCTTCTTGTTTTTAGCCGACGAGATGCGTGTGGGCGTACCAGAATTTCTGGTTCATAGTTACCTTGAATATCAATTAAGCGAAGCTTTAGAATTTCACTGCGTCTAAAGCCGCAAAAGAAGGCTAAATAGGTCATTAATTTTGCAATAGTGTTGAGGTCTTGGTGAATTAAATATAAATCGCTTTTTTCGAGTGCAGTGTTCGTAGCAAGAAGCTCTTCAAGGTTGATAATATTTGCATCAACGGGGCATAGGGAGTTACCAATACCCAAAACTGAATTTTCAATCTTTGGAACTTCATAGGTTAAACTTAAGTAATTATGAAACTCACGTAGTATTCTGGATATGGTTCTTTTAGACCCAGCTTCTTCTTCAAGTATTTGCGTATAAATATCTTCGAAAGCCTCAATATTTAGTGTGATTATATCAATATGACTGACTACACCATATAATCTTATGGTGAGCCTGCTTACATAGTTTTGAATGGTGCCAATTGTTAGTTCTTTTTGAAAAAAGGAGCCGTGTTGAATGAGGTGGATGGCAAACTCAGAAATATATTTAAATAACGTATCTGAACTTTGCTGGCTGGTGATAATTTTCAATTTAGACAGTGCATCAGATTTTTTATTGCAGCGTAATGCTTCCCTGATGGGCTGACTCCATACACTGTGCCCAAAAGTTTTTGGGTTTTCCTCGCCAGATTCAGAGAGAACCTCTATATCGTAAACTTCCGTGGTATGGTTGGTACTACTTAAATTGTTCAGCCTCAACCATGTATCATGGGTGAGAGAGTGAGATGTATTTCTTCGTGTTGCATATTGAGTTAGAAAGGGTGTAATTTTCTGTCCGATATCGTCGGACACACACTTTAAGAATTTAGTAATCGTTTTGGGCATTACTGCGCCCTTTAGTCCACATTCTTGGAAGAATGTTTTGATGAAAGGCCATGGTTCAGAGTTGGATTCTAAGTTGGTTAATGAACTTTGCAGCAGTAGGGACTCGGTTAGAGGGTCGATAAACCAGCGCCTATGCTCTTGGTCATCCTGGCCTCTATAGCGTAGAGATATGTCAATGGATGAAATATTATTAATAACATGAATGGGTTGCCCCATTTGTTTAAGGAAAGCTTCCAAGGCATTTCTTTGTAGTAAGCCACCTCGCGTAACTGCAGCCACTAAAATTCTGCCAATGATAGCTTGGTCACTAAGAAAATACCCTAGTTCTAGTGACTTGGTAACTACGTCAGCATATAACCGACCATATTTAGCAGTTTTAAGTGGGTTGTTTGCCCAAGGGTTGGATTCTGGGCGGATAAGAAAGGGGTGAGGTGGTAGTGGTATCTTCCAAGCACTAATACGATTTCCTTGTTCTAAAACAATACCCAATACCACGATTTGTTTTACGGCAACTGATGATGGTTCTATGGAGAATAAGTAATCTACAAGGTTATCGGTATCATCCTGAGAAAATTCATAACGTTTAATAGCCGAATAATGAAAATGATCTACCCAACTGAAACCAGATTGATCTTGGAGGGTTAGAATAAAGTGAGCAATTTCTAAGTTGCAGTCCTGTAAAACAGGGATGAGTGCATCTCTTGCTAATTTTAGGTCATGAGATGGATTACACCAAGACATATTCCAAATGGGTTGGATAGAGGTGTTATCTAGGGTATCAATAAATGTTCGGTCAATCATGAGGCTAAGTGGCTTTTACGAGCCTGCCATCTGAGCTCTTTTAAAATAGGTGGAATGAACTTTCTTATTTGTCTGAGGTACTCAGCAAATGAAAATGATGAGTGTTTACTCCACGGCTCTTCTCCTCGCGCCCAGTGACCCATAAAACATTGAATAATTTCTACAGGACACCCCTTACCTGCTAGCTGTGAGCGAACATAACGCCTGTTCACGTTGGCAGGTAACGGAAAAACAGTGTTTAAATATGGTGATAAACTTGATGGCTTTAAGTCAAGGGGTTCAAAATCTTCATTAAGGAGGAAAAAGAAAGGTAAATCACTTGTTCTTAACCCTTTATCAATTTTTTTAGCTTGCTGAATAATCAATTTACGGTGTTGTATAAAGTGTTCTAATTGCTTGATTACGACTTCAGGTAGCCATGCAATTCGCGAATGGTAAAGGTGTTCATCATCTTTGTCGGAGATGCTGGCTAGCCCTGAGTGCCAATCAATATCATCTTGGTTAGCAAAAGGGTTCTTGATAGCACGAATCCCCGTTGCATAAGCAATCATCTGTTGGGTATAGATTGTAAAGGCATTGTGATACTTTATGATGTTTTTTAAGTTATTTGTTTTTGGGCGTTTTGTGATTTGTAGCTTTAGGTGACTAACAAGGTTTTGGACAGACTTAGTTGTTGGACAGAAATCACTCCCCACCCAAATATTCTCTTGCTTGGGATTAAGTGTAGGTATATCAAATAACTGAGAATGACATTCAAGGTTAATAAGTTCACAGTACGTTTTGACTGCTTTCACGTAAGTGTTTACCAACTTGCTTCTATCGTAAGTTGCATAATATAAAGAAGTACGACCTAAAAAGTGATGCTTTGCGGTAATTAAGCAAGCCGAGGTGAGGTCACCACCAGTCTGGTCAATGAGTAAATTGAAAAGGAAATGGGATATTCTAGTTAGTGTGACCCTTGATCCTTCGGGCATTTTTTTTAATAATTTAGATATTTCCTTTTTATATTTCGCGGTTGCATTTTTATGAAACAAATGGTGCTCGGGTTTTAACTGCTTTAGCGTTAATAAGTGACCGCCTAATTGCGTTACATCGGGCAGTTTAATGGTCAAATTTATCTTATTGCATAGAGCCTCCTGTTCTATGGTGGGTGGTATTTTTCGTTTTATTAAGTCATTTTCAATTCTCCAAGTCCTTTTATCTTCAATGTAAGTTAATTCTGCATTTTCTAACCCAGTACTTTTGCGGATATGCAAATCGATTGCTCGCTCAAGCGAGCTTCCTGTCCAAAACATGGTTTCAATCAGAACGATAGTTTTCAAAGAAAATAGGTTTTCTGGTGTCATATCAAGCTGCATGTTTTTCTTAAATTCTTTGATGCAAAGCTGTGTCAAACTGGAGGCTTCATGAAGAGTCATGGTATTCCAGCGCCCTTTGAGTAATTGATTGTTCATTGTGAGTCTTCGAACCTGTCCTTGGGCTGCTAAATAGCCTGCAAGATATGAACGTTCATAAACAGGCTCTTTGTCCTTAACAAGGTAAATATCTTGACCTGTTGCTGCATCGCCAAATAGAAGATCTTCAACTGAATCACTATCTGAAGGGTTGTCTTCAGAAATTTGATCAATTGTGAAACTATCACCAGTTTCGCTGGAAACATGAAATTTTAAGAAAGTGGAGGATAAAATGGTATAGCCGAGATGTTTTTCGAAGCGGATAGTCCCTCGGTTAGCCCCAGAACCTTTACTCTTCTTAGGTTCGCGGTCGATGAACACACGATTCAGGAATGCTCCTAATTCCCGAATACCCTTATCCTGTAGTGTGTTTGAATACATTTTATGTATTTCTGCAATGTTGCGACCAAACTGGGATGTTTGAAACTCAATAGAGGGCTTGTGTTTGTTAATATCTATTAGGTCTTGGACAAAAGTTAGACCATGGTAATTGCAAAGTAAAAGCGTGTGTTGAAGTGCTTTGACAACATGTGTCGGGTCAGGTTTAACATACTTAAAATTTCCATTTATAGGAACCTTTGATAGGTACTTTAAATGTATGTAGGCTTTAGTTCCAGTTAAAGAAAACATCTTCCTGCAGGCTCCAGTGATGGAGCTGTGAAGTGGCCCTAAAAAGTCTTTGCCTTCTGCAGCATCTTCATATTGGCATAAGCTACTTTCATCGGCTAAGAGTTTTACATGGGCGTTAATCATGTGAAGTTGTAAAAAGCTGTATGTCTCTTGAAAACGTGGTAATGCTTGTTGATCGTCTAGTATCATTGCATACAAAGGGTGGGTGGTAAGGCAATAGCCATGGCAAGGGTGTTGTGTAGAACTTCTACTTGTCATTGCGACCGCATTTTCCTTGAGGTTATTTGGGTTAATGTGCGCGCCAATAACCTCTGAAAGCTTTGTGGTGTTTTGCAGTATAAATTTAATTGAAGGGCGAAGACTGGGAAGTATAGAATCATACAAAATGATAGGATGCCGTCTCTGTGCTAATTGAACAATGCTATCTAAATTTACTAAGACTGGAATAAGTAGATATAAATGTGCGGGAGCATTAATGAGCCAGAGCATTTTCCGAATTGCTATAACATCACCTTTGTTTGCTCGTGCAAAAGATAGTAGATTTTGGTATTCTCTACTTTCATTAGGTGTTTGCTTTGGGTTTCTTACTTTTTTCATTTAGCTAAGCAAGAGTAGAATCGCCGAAAAGTATAACATCAGTAAAAATCATAATTTAGAAGTCTAAGCTGGTGGTCTAAATTCTTCAAACATGTAGTTTCTATTTTCTCAAAATGAGCCCATGTATTGAGTTATTAATAGGGATATATTGACAATAAATTAGGGATGATTAGTAAAATATATATTATAAAACAGCTATTTATGACATATAATGCGTATTAATATTGTAGATATGACTGGCTTGTGATGCGGTTGTCGCGGGTTCGAGTCCCGTCGTCCACCCCAGTTTTCTTCCCTTAATTATCCTTTAGAATCAGTTCTTTAGAAGTTTATTTTCAGTCATCTTTTAGTGGTTAGATGTCTAAAAAACAAGGGCTCTAAAGTTGTTTTTTGCTTCAAACGCATGCTGGCTTAGGCAGAATTGAAAGTTTATTGATCCCTAATGGAAAGCGTTAAATAATAACAGGGTGTGCAGTGTTTCTTATAGTAAAGTTGCCTTATTTATATATTCAGCGTACTGTTTTACATAGATTGCCTGTTGTCGGAGAGGGGGAAGAATGAAAAAAATAGTGTTGGGACTCATTGTTTTGTTTGGGGTTGCTGCGGTGGTTGCACCAAAGCTAGTCGGGGATGTTGCACAAGATATTTATCGGCAAAGTATTGATAACTATCCATGGGATAAAACACAAATTACCGTTGAACATAGGGCATATGAGAAATCATGGTTTTCTTCCACTGCGGTGACAGCATTTGAAATAGATCTGGGTTTAGCAAATATGAAAAAGGTAACATGGGTGGTGACATCACATATCCAACATGGCCCTGTACTGTTTACAGATGATGGCATGAAGTTTGGCTACGCATATATGGATACAAAAAACACATTTGAGGGCTTGCCTCAAGAAGCACAA
>JALWRX010000102.1 GCA_027080505.1 Ghiorsea sp. | reverse complement strand
TGTTTGGTGTGTTGGCTGCAACACGAAGTATTTGGCAAGACCCTGCTGAGCAAACATGGATGAAAACCATCATTCCTAAGGTTAATATTTTGCCTAAAGAAAAAAGTAAGGCTTATGCACAAGCATGCGCATCTTGTCATATGTTGTATGCGCCAAGCATGTTGCCTGCACGCTCTTGGAAACAACTGATGTTGAGTTTAGATGATCACTTTGGTGATAATGCAGAGCTTGAAAGCTCGGTAAGAGAAGAGGTTTCTGCTTATTTACAGCGTAATGCAGCAGATAAGGTGGAAAATATTTATGCACAGCCCATGTTGAACTTATTAAAAGATGATGAGACGCCAAAACGTATCAGTGACACTGCATACTTTAAACTTGTACATGATATTGTGCGACCAGAAATGGTGACGGGTAACCCTGATGTGCGTACTTTTGCGCGCTGCGAAGTTTGTCATTATGAAGCCATGGATGGGCGATTTAGTCGTTTTTCTGTTCGTATTCCTAATTATTATAAAGAAGGAACGTGGCACAAAGTAAGGCAAAAAAGTAGTGAAAATGAGAAGGCGGTGCAACAATGATGATTGCAGGTATAAAAAAAGTGGCAGGCTTATTGGTATTATGTGTTTGGGCAACCACAGCGAGTGCAGTGAATATTGCAAGGGTGGACGTAGCACCACTTGAAACCAGCAAGGCATACCAACAAGCATGTGCATCTTGTCATATGTTGTATGCGCCAAGTATGTTGCCTGCACGCTCTTGGAAACAAATCATGTTGAGCCTAGATAATCATTTTGGTGATAATGCTGAAGTGACTGCTGAGGTCAATGCTGAAGTGACTGCATATTTGAAGCGTAATGCGGCAGAAAATGATAAACGTCGATATGCCAAGTCTATGCTTGGTTTGCTAAATGATGGTGAAATACCTAACGCTATTAGTGATACCAAATACTTTAAGCTTATGCATGATGCTGTGAAACCCAATATGGTGCTAGGTAACCCTGATGTGCGTACTTTTGCGCGCTGCGAAGTTTGTCATAGCCAAGCCCAAGAAGGGAAGTTTAATAGTATTGAAGCTAAAATCCCCAATTATTTTAGAAAAGCAGGGCGTTTTGTGCATTAAACTTCTTGGCTAAGTTTACGAAAGACATATTTTTATGAAAACGTAAAAAGGCACGCAACAATAAGTTTGTTGCGTGCCTTTTTTAGCTAAATTTTTTGTTAGATGGTAATGTTTAAAAAACAAACTCGCGTTCTTTTGTTATACCTTCTATGGGTAATAACCGAGTTTCAGTGATGCCAGTTTTAATATCCATACCGTTGATAAATTGATGAAGTTCTAAGGTAACAATATCTTTGCCAATAAAAGCAATCAGTTGCCCATTTTCTTTAAGTAATGCCTTGATATGTTCAGGAATAGTTTCTATTGCTGCACCGATTACAATGACATCAAAGTCTTTGCCAACATTGGCAGCTTGTAAAGCAGCCTCATCCATAGCATTTACATGGACAACTTTAGCATTGTCCGAACCATTTTCTTTTAGGTTTTTCTCGGCAAGGTTGACCAGTTCTTCATGAATCTCACAGCTAACCACTTCACTGGCTTGTAAGGCTAATAAATATGTAAGGTAACCTGTGCCAGTACCAACTTCTAGCACACGTTCAGTGCCTTTGAGATCTATGGCTTGTAAAATTTGGGCTTCTTGCAAGGGGGTTAACATCTCTTGATTGTGAGGCAAAGGTACAGAGCCTTCCATATATGCAAGGCTAACCACGTGTTCAGGGACAAACTTTTCACGGGGTGAATTCACAAGCATATCAATAAGCTCAGGGTTCAAAACCTTACAACATCGAATTTGATATTCGACCATATTACGACGTGCTGAGTGAAGTGTGGCTGCATCCATTAGTTAAAACCTCCCAAGGCTAAAAGGGGAAGCATGCAGGATGAAAGCCGATGATTCAAGTTCAACTTTTGTTGCGTTAGCAATTTGGGCTTAGATGGTTAAGATGCGTGTTTTTAATAAAAGGAGATTGTGCATGCTGACTGCCAGTATTGTGATTATTATTGGTCTTGTATTATTGGTGTGGAGTGCTGACCGCTTTGTGGAAGGTGCATCTGGTATTGCAAAAAACTTTCAGGTCTCCCCACTTGTCATTGGTTTAACCATTGTAAGTTTATGCACTTCGCTTCCTGAAATGATAGTAGCAGGTATTGCCGCAATGGAAGGCAATAATAATTTGGGTATTGGTAATGCTATTGGTTCAAATATTGCAAATATCGGTTTGGTGCTGGGAGTAACTGCGCTGGTTGCACCGTTGGTGATACAATCACATATTTTAAAGCGCGAAATTCCTGTTTTATTTTTAATCATGTTTTTAGCACTAGCATTGTTTTGGGATGGTGAACTAAGCCAAGTTGATGGCATCATACTATCGCTTAGTTTGTTTGGTTTTGTTTTTTGGCTGTATAAAATTGGTATGAAAGAGCGGGATGCCGTGCTGGAAGCTGAGTTTGAAGACGTGATTCCAGAAAACATGGATATGAAAACATCGGTGATGTGGCTAATCATTGGTTTACTTGTGTTGGTTGCGAGTTCACGCATGATGGTTTGGGGCGCAGTGGAGATTGCAACTTTACTTGGTGTGAGCGACTTGGTGATTGGTTTAACCATCATTGCGATTGGCACAAGTTTGCCTGAGTTAGTAGCATCCATTGCAAGTGTACTTAAAAATGAGGCTGAATTAGCTGTTGGGAATATTATTGGCTCCAATATGTTCAATATTCTTGCTGTCTTGATGATGCCTGCACTACTTAGCCCTGGCGAGTTTGATGCACCGATTTTAGAAAGAGATATGCCTATCATGTTTGCGTTTACAATTGCTTTGTTTTTAATGGCATATGGACATAAAAAGGTAGGGCGCATTACCCGTTGGGAAGGTGCTATTCTGTTTTCAAGCTTCTTAGGGTACTTGTATTTATTGTATCTTCAAAGTTAAAGTTTTTTTTAATAGACTCTTAATCATTAGTGGTTATGTTTCGCAGCCATTGAACAATGGCACTCTATGTGCTATAGTGAAACAGGGACCTGTCAATTACCCCCCCCCCCCCCCCCCCCCCCCCCCCCCCC
>JALWRX010000101.1 GCA_027080505.1 Ghiorsea sp. | reverse complement strand
CCTGCAATCAGTGGTAGTTATCATTACAATGCCAATGGTGTAAGCCAAAAATCATTTGCTATTCAGCGCGTTTACAAAGGAAAACTTAAAACCATTCAAGCTACAAAGTAGGCAACTATTCTTTTAAAGCTGCCGTTATCTCGCACTTAACTTCCTCTGGGTTTCCCCTAAATGCATCTTGGGTTTGGTTTCTAAACCAAGTGCCTTGCCGCTTTGCATAACGCCTTGTAGCTGTAATGCCCTTTTCAATGGCTTCTTCCAAACTATCATCACCTTGCAAGTGATCTAACAACTGTCGGTAACCCACTGCACGCATGACAGGGTGGGTATCAGGCAAGCCAAGTGTTTGTAACCATTTGCTTTCTTCCAACCAACCCATATCCATCATTTGCATAAACCGCTGGGCAATACGTGCTCTTAATTCTTCACGTGGACGCTCCAAAACAAACACAGGACAATGAATTTTATCTTTAGCCTGCTGTTCAGACTCAGCCTGTTTAGCATGCCACACCGATAAAGGGATACCCGTACTTTCAAAGACGGATAAACCACGAATAATACGTTGGCTATCTTGCGGTTCTAAACGCGAAGCCAATGCCGCATCCACAACTTGAAGCTTCTGATACAAATAAGCCGTACCCTGCTCTTGTTGTATTTGCTCAAAATAAGCACGTACCCCTTCTTTTTCAGCAGGCACTTCTGCAAAGCCTTGCAACAATGCCTTGAGGTACATGCCTGTACCACCGACAATAATAGGTACTTTTCCTTGCTGGTTTTCTTGTCCAATGATTTGAAGTGCTTTATCTGCCCAAATTTGAGCATTCCAAATATTTGATACATCAGTGCAGTCAATCAACGCATGTCGAACACGCGCCTGCTCTTCCTTACTGGCTTTGGATGTACCAATATCTAAGCCTTGGTACACCTGCATGGAGTCGCAAGAAATGAGGCATATATCTCTTGGCTCAGCGAGTGCTAAAGCCAATGCTGATTTGCCCGTTCCTGTGGCTCCCATCAAAGCAACAGCCTTGAGAGGTGCTTGTTTGAACATATAATTAATCTCTAAAGTTGGTAAAATGCAATGGTCGATCTGCTTCCATTTGCCGTACCAATGCCATGGCAGCTTGCAAATCGTCTCGTTTTTTTCCTGTCACACGCACTTGTTCGCCTTGGATTGCAGCTTGCACCTTCATTTTTTCTTGTTTAATCAGTTTAACAATTTTCTTAGCAAGCTCTTTATCAATACCTTGTTTAATCGTTAAAACTTGGCGCTTGGTATCACCTGAAGCATTCTCAGGGTCACCATATTCCAATGATTTGGCATCCAGCTTTCGCCTTACCATTTTCGCCCGCAGTATTTCACATACCGTATTCAAGTTATTCACATCATCGCCTGTAAGTTTAATCACACCATCAGCTAGCTCTATACTGGCTTTACTATGCTTAAAGTCATAACGCGTAGCAATTTCTTTTTTCACTTGATTTACCGCATTATCCATTTCTTGCATATCTATTTCACATACAATATCAAAACTTGGCATTCAATTCTCAACCTCTCTAAACTTGGGTGTCGCGCCCCATACGCATGACAAAATCTTCTTGTTTGACAGCATTTGCCAGTGCTTCTTCATAATCTATCAAGCCTTTATGCACCAATTGCTCTAAATGCTGATCAAAGGACTGGCTGCCATAAATCGTTGTACCCTCTTCCATAGCTTTGGGTATATCAGAAAAACGATTCTCCAAAATAAAGTGACGAACAACAGAGTTACAAATCAATATTTCTAATGCTGGCGTACGTCCTTTTCCATCGGGCGTTGGTAACAACTTTTGTACAATAATAGCTTTTAAGTTTTGTCCAATTCTCTCACGAATTGCATCCTGTTCATCTAAACCAAATGCTGACATCAAACGTTGGATTGTACCGATGGCTGTGGTTGCATGCACAGTTGCCATCACCAAATGCCCCGTTTCCGACGCTTGTAATGCCAACTGAATCACTTCTCTATCTCTAGCTTCACCAGCAACAATCACATCAGGTGCCTCACGCAAAGCATCTGACAAACCTTCTGCATAAGTCGAAACATCTTCACCTAATTGGCGCTGGCATACGGTTCCCTTTTGCGCTGTGCTATAGCGGAACTCCATGGGGTCTTCAATGGTAATCACATGTACAGGTCGGTGGGTAATAATATGCTGCAACATAGTTGCCATGGTTGTGCTTTTACCTGAGCCTGTTGCACCAGCAATAATCACCAAGCCATTGCGATTATCTGATATTTCACGAATCACAGGAGGGAGGTGCAACTGGTCAAAGGTTGGTATTTTAGTTGGTATAATTCTCGCAACCAGACCAAAATTACCATTGGTTTTCATCATATGCACACGAAAGTGCGCCACATTTTCCAATGAATAGTGAAAATCTAAACTTTTGTGTTCTTCAATATCAATGGGGATATGGTGATCGCGTAACATGTGTAGTATCATTGATTTTACTTGGTCGCGGTTTTGTACAGGTACTTGATCAGGGGAAACCGTCACGACTGAACCATGAATACGCATACGCACCCTATCATCCGTACGAATAATTAAGTCGGATGCACCATTCTTATTGGATGCCAAGAGCAAATCATCAATTACATGCCATTCACTCATACTTACTCCTAACCCACAACAGCATTAAATCGATAGTCCACTATCACCGCCCGTAAGCTGGTCAATAGGACTAGCTTCATCATCCGAAGTCTCAAGTCGGTTCATTTTCATTTTCAAGCGCAAGTCATTGGCAGCATCAGCATTCCTTAATGCTTCATCTTCGCTGATACGCCCATCTTTCCATAATTTAAGTAATGCTTGGTCAAAAGTATTCATACCATAGTTTGCTCCCGCTTCCATGGTATCTTTAATACCCATAATATCCCACTTACCAATTTGGTCAGCAACACGAGCTGTATTGATGAGTGTTTCAATAGCAACCGTACGACCACCATCGACCGTGCGCACCAAACGCTGTGACAAAATTGCTTTCATATTCATCGCAAGGTTTAGTTGTACTTGGGTATGCATTTCTTCAGGGAAAAAGTTACGGATACGCTCTAAAGCTTGATTGGAGTTGTTTGCATGTAAGGTTGCCACGCACACATGCCCTGTTTCAGCAAAGGTTAATGCATGTTCCATAGTATCCCTATCTCGAATTTCACCCACCAAAATAAGGTCTGGTGCTTGGCGCAA
>JALWRX010000100.1 GCA_027080505.1 Ghiorsea sp. | reverse complement strand
GCGTTTGCATGCTGCTGTTTCATCTTGCATGGCATCACAGCTTTGTTTTTTCATGCTTTGATAACATGCCAATGCAGGCTCATACAAATCATGGTTTTTCACTGCTTTATCGTAACTCTCTACCATGTCCAAACACATACTATCCAAAGATTGCTCCATCATTGCCATCATGCCTGCTGGCATACCTTGCATATCTTCTTCACTCATCTGTGCCTTGGCACACTGTTTCATTTTTTCGCAGTACCCTTTTAAACTATCTGCCAGTTCATCAGCAAATACAGGTTGCGCGAACATCATCAATATCAAACTTACTACGATTCTTTTCATTCCTAGCTCCCTCTCGCTCACACCCTGATACAATCAAAGAAAGTAGCAAAACACAATTCAAAATTGACAGTGGATATGCTGCTTGTATAAGTTTATCAGGAAAAGGTTACTAACAAGGATGAACATATGAATAATAATGCTATTTGTTGCTGTGGTCAGCTTCGTATCGAAACAGAAGGAGAACCTCTCGTTCATGCCGTATGCCACTGCTCAAACTGCAAAAAAAGAACTGGTAGTGCTTTTGGTGTTTCTGCATATTTTAAGGATACACAAATCATAAACACAGTTGGTAAAGCTCACTGCTATGAAATCAAAAATGAAAGACATCAAAAGCGTTACTTTTGTAAAAATTGTGGAACAACCTTGTATTGGAAAGTTTCAGTCCTTCCTGGCATTACAGGAGTTGCAGCAGGCTGTTTTGAAAACCCTATTCCAGAACCAACCCATAACCTTTTAAATGAAAATGCATGTGATTGGATTGAATTACCAGAAACATGGAAATCGGAAGTGACAAGAAGAGACTTTCGATAAAGGTATCGCTAGTCCCTAAGCAGACTGTTAATCTGAAAAACCTATCTTGTGCATAGGCCTAAACCACCCAATCTTGTACCTTGCTTTGATATTTGGGTGACATACGCACAGATAGATTCAGCCATTCCTCATCCGCTTTTTGCTTTAAAATAGAGCCATGCTCATGGCACCAAGCCAGCGTTTTACCATCTGAAATGGGTAGTTTGAGGTCTAGCTCGACCATGTTTTGCTCGCTCCACCTCGTAAGCAAATCCATCAAATCATCCATGCCTTGCCCAGTGATGGCAGAAAGTGCTATGCGAGAGCCATCAATATCTTCACGCAAGGTGGTTTTGATTTCAGGCGTTAAATCAATCTTGTTTAATACTTCCACAATCGGCGGCGCATGATCCCCATCCAAGCCAAGCTCTTTTAAGGTCTCCACGACCACAGCTTTATGATTGGGGCTTTCAGCATCGGATATATCACGCACATGCAAAATCAAATCCGCTTCAATCACTTCTTCCAAAGTAGCGCGAAATGCATCCACCAATTCATGCGGTAGCTCTTGCACAAATCCCACTGTATCTGACATCATCAAAGTGACGCTATTGGGCAGCTTAATTTGCCGAAGTGTAGGGTCTAGTGTGGCAAAAAGTTGATCGGCAACATAGGCATCAGCATTTGTGATTTTATTAAACAATGTGGATTTTCCTGCATTGGTATAACCCACCAATGCCACGGTCAACACATCCCTACGCTTGCGTCCTTCGCGTTGCGTGGCGCGCATTTGCCGAACTTTGGCAAGGTCTTGCTCGATGCGTTTGATGCTGTCGCGAATCATACGCTTATCCAGCTCCAACTGCCGCTCACCCGGGCCACCCATAAAACCCACACCGCCACGTTGCCGCTCAAGATGCGTCCATGTGCGTACCAAGCGGCTGATTTGATAATTAAGGCTGGCAAGCTCCACCTGCATCACACCCTCTCGGGTCTTGGCTCTTGCGCCAAAGATTTCAAGAATTAAACCTGTTCTATCAATCACTTTGCAATTAAATGCAGTTTCTAAATTTCGTTGCTGAATGGGTGATAATTGATGATCAACAAATACCACTGAAGCCTCATGAATTTCTACACGCCGTGCAATCTCTTTGGCTTGCCCTGTGCCTATCAAAGTGGCGGGTAATGCGCGGCGCACATTCATCATCACCGATTCTTCTAAAGGGCAACCCAGCGACAATACCAAACGTTCAAACTCTTCAAATCGAGACTTACTCGCAGCATCACCCCAACGCATTTCGGCAAGCCGAGGATGCAGCGCAATCACTTTGTCTTGTTGGTGTTCCGTTTCTGTCAGTTCGCTCATGAATACCCTTAATTGTTACCTGTTTATTGACAAGCTTGCCTTTACCTGCCCATGCTTTAGCGCACAAGTATGACAATAAATGACACGAAACCTAGGAAACTGTCGAACTTAAAGCAATTTCGCACACTGGAGCAAGCAAACCCATCATGACAGCAGCAAGCAACACTGCCCATATTCATATTTACCACCTCAAGCGTTTGTTTTTGTTTCGTGCCAGCATGGTGGTTGCAGAAATTTTATTGCTTACCATTGCTGTCCGCTTGAGTGATAGTCATTTTCCTTTGCTGCAAGTGATGTTTGTTGTTGGCTTATACGCTGTATTCACCATGATTACATGGCTAAAACAACCCAAAACACCTACCATTTCCTTAAACTACTTATTTATCCAGCTTTGTATTGATGTATTGGCACTCACCTTATTGCTTTACTATACAGGCGGTTCAACCAACCCCTTTGTATCCTTATTTTTATTGCCTTTATTGCTGGTAGCTGCGATTTTCCCCAAGCCCTATATTTGGAGCATGGCCATGGTGACGACTATCAGCTATGCCATTCTACTCTTGTTCCCCTACCAACCAAACCATGGCATGGCACAAATGGAACATATGAATAATACCGCTATGAACACACATGCTATAGGTATGGCAGCCAGTTTTTTATTTAGTGTGGTGGTGATTTTATTTTTTGTGGTATCTATGGCGGAATCTCTGCGTGACCGTGAACGCAAACTTGCTACAGCCCATGAGAAAAGTTTACGCGATGAGCATGTGATTGCACTAGGCACACTAGCAGCAGGGGCAGCCCACGAGCTAGGCACACCCTTGGGAACTATGGCAATTTTAACCAAAGAAATGGAACGTGAATATGCCGATGACGATGAACTTATCGAACAAATTCAAATCCTTAGAGCGCAGGTTGACCGCTGCAAAGCCACGATTTCCCAAATGAGCAGCAGTGCAGGTCAGCTTCGAGCTACAGGTGGAAAAAATATGGTGATTACAGAGTATATCACCCATATCGCCAAACAAT
>JALWRX010000099.1 GCA_027080505.1 Ghiorsea sp. | reverse complement strand
GCATCGGTAGCAGAAGGTGATATGCCAATGAAATCACTGCTGGTGTTATCCATGGCGGCAGTAATGCGCGAAGGTGGCGAAGCGGTGTTTTTCTTGTTTGGTGCTATGCAAATGGAGACGCAAGCCAATGAAATGTTAGTGGGTGGTTTGATTGGTTTGCTGGCGGGCGTGCTGTTTGGTGTTGCTTTGTATCAAGGTTTGATTCGTATCCCGATGAAATATGTATTTAATGTGATGGGTACGCTGCTCATCCTGCTTGCGGCAGGTATGGCATCACAGGCAGCGAGTAATTTGGTGTTGGTGAATATGCTGCCAGCCATTACCGATACACTTTGGGATAGCTCGTTTATTCTTTCTGATGAGAGTTTGTTGGGCGAAATATTGCATGTGTTGATGGGTTATGATTCGCAGCCTAGTGGTATGCAAATGATAGTGTTTGTATTGACCTTGGGGATTGTGACTTATTTATATCGTAAGGCTTAAGGAAGTTCTGAACAAGTCATGAATTCGCATATTGTGTCCAGCGCATCCAAACTCGTCGTTGCGAATTTGAGAAATAACGTTGCTATTCCTTGCAATCCACGCCTAGATTTTGAATTCGCTGAATCACAACCTGTTTTATCCAGAGTTATTCAGAGCTTCCTTCAATGTTAAAACAACTTTATCCACAATGTGATGTTTCGCGCCCACTTGAAGGCACTTATCTTGATTTGAATTTGCATCAACAAGCCAAAGCGGGTGATATTTATATTTATGCTAATTATATCAGCAGTTTGGATGGGCGCATTGCTTTGTATGATGCGGATTTGGGCGAATATGCTGTGCCCAAAAGTATAGCTAACGGTAGAGATTGGCGATTGTATCAAGAGTTAGCAGGGCAAGCAGATGTGATGCTCACTTCTGCACGTTATTTTCGCCAGCTTGCAGCAGGCAAAGCACAAGATTTGTTGCCTGTGGGTTCGGGTGAAAAATATGCGGATATTAAACATTGGCGGAAAAATCAAGGTTTGAAGCCGCAACCTGATGTGATGATATTGTCCAACAGTTTGGATATTCCGTTGGTAGCACTGGAAAAAGTGCAAGATAGAAAGGTCATCGTATGCACAGGCTCAACAGATAAAGCTAAAATAGGGATATTGGAGCAAGCGGGGGTGCAGGTTATCCGTGTCATGTCGAGCATGGTCGAGACATCTCGAGACCCTTCGGCTTCCCCTAGGGTGACAGGTACACTTGTTCGCCAAAGGCTTATTGATTTGAACTATCGCAGTGCTTATTTGATTGCAGGTCCACAAGTACATGCGACTTTTATCCAAGATGCTTGCGTGGATGCATTGTTTTTAACCACACATTTTACGCTGTTGGGGGGTACACAGGTATCTGGTTTGGTTGATGCAGACTTGCCCAAAGCGCAATCTTTAAAGCTTATTTCCTCATATTTGGATGCAGAAAACAATCAAATATTTCAAAGGTTTATCTATGTTAAATAGTTTTGGTTTTGCAGCCACACCGCATATTCATTTTGGTGTTGGCATGAGAAGTACACTGGTTTCTATCATCCAAACCTATGGCTCTAAAGTCTTGTTGATTACAGGCGGACAATCTTTTGATGGTTCAAAACTATGCCAAAATCTTTTATCTGAATTGGAAGAAAATTTTGACGTACGCCGAGAAAAGGTAAGCAGTGAACCTTCACCACAAATGGTGGATGCTTGGGTGCAAACCTATCAAGGTTTTTCGCCTGATGTGGTGCTGGCGATTGGTGGGGGCAGTGCTGTGGATGCAGCTAAGGCTGTGGCAGGTTTGTTGCCTTCGGGTGATTCGGTGATGGATTATTTGGAAGGTGTGGGCAAAGGCAAGGTGTTCGCCAATAAAACCACGCCTTTGATTGCTGTGCCAACCACGGCGGGAACGGGTGGTGAAACCAGTAAAAATGCGGTGTTATCTGTGATTGGTGAAGATGGTTATAAAAAATCATTCAGGCATGAAGATTTGGTGGCTAAACATATCATTCTCGACCCTGAATTGACTTTAACCTGCTCTCAAGAAGTAACGGCAGCTTGTGGTATGGATGCGTTTACCCAGTTGCTTGAAAGCTATGTATCTACCAAGGCAAACCCTATGACGGATGCGCTGGCTTGGTCAGCTTTAGAAAGGATTGTCACTGCATTGCCTGCGGCTTATGAGGATGGCAGTGATATACAAGCGAGAAGTGATATGCTCTATGCCTCGTCTATTTCAGGTTTGACCCTTGCCAATGCAGGGCTGGGCGTTGTGCATGGGCTTGCTTCACCTTTGGGTGCGTTTTTCCCTATTCCGCATGGTGTGGTGTGCGGCTCATTATTGTTTGAAGCGACGCGTATCAATATCCAAGCATTGAAGGAAAGAGATGAACACCACCCAGCACTTGCTAAATATGCCAAAGTTGGGCGTTTGTTTGCACCTGAAATGTTTATGGATGATGAAGATGCGCTCAAGATGCTTTTGGGTATGTTAGAGATTTGGCAGCAGCATTTGAATATGCCCAAATTATCTGAGTTTGGCGTGGCTGAAACCGATTTAGATAAGATTATTGAGAATATCAGTGGGGGTAGTTATGCCACCAACCCTGTCATGCTGACCCATGATGAGTTAAGAGCATTGTTGCAGGCACGGCTTTAGCCGCTATTTACGAAATTCAGGCAGTGCACCTTTGATATATTCATAAGCTGACCATACGCTAAGCACTGTGGCAATCCATAAGAACACTGTGCCGGCTTCAAACATGGGAAAACCAAAGAAATCGTCGTGTAATAATAAACCTTCAATGGCAAACATTTGAGTCAATGTTTTCCATTTTCCCATTTGTGAGACGTGCACTACTACGGCGCGTTCTGCTAGCCATTCGCGCAATGCACCAATGATAATTTCACGACTGATAATGATAAGTACAAGTATGGTGGAGGCAAAATCAGCTTCGACTAATAAAACAAGGGCGACAGTGACCAACAATTTATCAGCAACAGGGTCTAAAAAGCGACCAAATGCAGTTTCTTCACCACGAGTACGCGCCAAATAACCGTCAAACCAATCTGACCAACCAGCAATGGCAAAAATCAAACCCGAAGCGTAGTAAGAAAGTGGGGCGGGTAAATAAAAAGCAAGCACAAATACAGGCACAAGAATGATGCGCATGGCTGTGATTTTATTGGATAATGTCCAGTTCATGGGTTGTTATGCTTCCTAGCGTTTTATTTTGTACTCACGTTGCTTTTTGTGGCTAATGATAATCC
>JALWRX010000098.1 GCA_027080505.1 Ghiorsea sp. | reverse complement strand
GGGGCTTTCTGCTGTGTATGGCATTGCGAAAGAACACGATGGTTTTATCACTTTGGATGATTCTTGCAAGTCAGGCTGTACCTTTTTATTGTGTATGCCACTACACCAAGGAGAGAATGACACAACTTATTTAGGTGAAGCGATTTAACCTGTATATAGTGCTCTTAAAGTCTAGTTGAACAAGTGTCTAAAACAACTGTTTTCAGTTAGGTTAGTTATCCTTGATTGAGGAGGGTCTGATGAAATTAGAGCCTAAAATGAAGTTGCTTAAACACAAACGCACCAAAATTATTGCTACAATTGGCCCCGCTTGTGCTGATGAAGACAGTATTCGTCAGATGATTCAAAAAGGTGTGAATATATTCCGTTTAAATATGTCACATGGCGAACACGCCGAACATTATGCAAGCTATCAAATGATTCGTAATATTGCAGCAGAATGCAAAAAACATATTGCTGTGCTTGTGGACTTGTGTGGTCCAAAAATTCGTACGGGAACATTTAAGAATAATCAAATCCTGTTGGTTAAAGGTGATGGAGTAACCATTACCATGCGTGATGTGGAAGGTGAACCTGGTCTTATACCTTCACAATATAAAAAATTAGCGCATGATGTTTCTGTTGGTCAGCGCATTTTTTTAGCTGATGGGGCAATGGAGCTGGTGGTAGAGAAGGTAGAGAATACGGAAGTATATTGCCGTGTTTTGCAAGGTGGTATATTGGGCAATCATAAAGGTATTAACTTACCCGACTCAGTGGTCTCTGCGCCTTCGATGACCGAAAAAGATTATGATGATGCCATGTTTGCTGTGGGTCTGGGTGTAGATTTTCTAGCATTATCCTTTGTGCGACATGTGGATGATATTCATCTATTACGGACATGGTTGGAACAGCAGGGGACGGATATTAGCATTATTGCCAAGATTGAACGCCCCGAAGCCTTGGACGATGCTTGTGCCATTATTGAAGCAGCAGATGCAATTATGGTGGCGCGTGGTGATTTGGGTGTGGAGTTGCCACCAGAGCAAGTACCTATTACTCAAGATATGTTGATTAAAGAAGCAAGAAAACAATGTAAACCTGTCATCGTAGCAACGCAGGTATTGGAATCCATGATTGAACATGCTCGACCCACACGTGCTGAAGCCACTGATATTTTTCATTCGGTAAGCAGTAGCGCTGATGCGATTATGTTGTCAGGTGAAACTGCAGTGGGTCGTTATCCAGTTAAAGCTGTAGAAATGATGGCGCGGGTGATTATCAATGCAGAGGCATACTTGTGGCATCAAGGGTCTTTTTGTTTAGGAGCAACAACAAGTAAAACACACCAGTCGGCTTTGCCATTTGGTAATGCGGTAGCACGCTCAACATCATTGTTATCACGTGATTTAATGGTGCATGGCATTGTGGTATTGTCTGAATCAGGGTGGACAACAGTTACTGTAAGCTCAGAGCGCCCTGAAGCACCAATTTTGGCCGTAACCAGCAGTGAAGAAACATGTCGGCGTACCAACTTGATTTGGGGAGTGGTTCCAGTGCTTATTGAAGTAGAAGATATGGGTAGTCATGTGACGCTGGCGAAAAGTTTGGTGCAGAAATATAGCTTAGCTAAAATGGGTGACCCGATACTCTTAGTGCAAGGTTTTCACCGTGATGAAGCGAACAATTGCCCATCAATTATGGTATTGAAAGTCTAAAGCGGTTATTGTTTTGCCATGGAAGATAGAATTATTCATTTAGAGACCAAAAGTGCATACCAAGAACATTTGATTCAAGAGTTGAATGAAGTGATCATCACACAACAAAATCAAATTGAGACTTTAACCAAGTCGTTGAACCAACTTCGTGATTATATGCAAAATAATACTGGGCAACAAAGTTCGCCCGAGCAAGAAGCGCCACCACCGCATTATTGAAACTTGTGTAATGTGCATGCTATTTATAGTATGCGGCTGACTTCAAGCCTAGGAGGAAGTCAGTGTCTTCATTAACCCCACTTTCAGGAAATATGATTGAGCAAGCATATACATTTGATGATGTGTTGCTTGTGCCTCAAGCCAGTAACGTACTGCCAGCTACTGTGCGAACAACAGCACGTTTCACCAATAAAATTTCACTTAATATTCCCGTTGTCTCTGCAGCAATGGATACAGTAACCGAATCAGGTACTGCAATTGCCTTAGCACAAGAAGGTGGCATTGGTGTGATTCATAAAAACCTAACGCCAGAGCAGCAAGCTGATGAAGTGCGTAAAGTGAAGCGGTATGAAGCTGGCGTAGTCCAAGAGCCACTTACAGCAAGAGAAGATATGACTTTGGAAGAAGTGCGTAATTTAGCTCGTTCATGCGGTTTTTCAGGTTTCCCTGTGCTGGATGGCAATGGCAAGTTAAGTGGGATTATTACCAACCGTGATATTCGTTTTGAAAATGATACACGCAAACATGTATCCGATATGATGACCAAACGTGATAAGCTCATCACCATCACATCGGGCACAAGCATTGAGAAATGCAAACAATTGTTCCGCGAGCACCGTATTGAAAAGTTACCTATGGTGAATAAAAACGGTGAGCTGTGCGGTATGATGACCGTACGTGATATTGAAAAAGCATCCGAGCATCCCAATGCAGTACGTGATGATTTAGGTCGTTTATTAACTGCAGCAGCTATGGGCGTGGGTGAAAAAGAAATTGCTCGATTCGAAGCCTTGCATGAAGCAGGTGTGGATGCAGTGATTGTGGACACTGCTCACGGTCATTCGCAAGGTGTGATTCAGCAAATTGCAGATTTGAAAAAACAATATGGCGATGATGTACAAATTATTGGTGGCAACATCGCTACGGCGGAAGCGACCAAGGCATTGATTGATGCGGGTGCAGATGCCGTGAAAGTGGGTATTGGTCCTGGTTCGATTTGTACAACGCGCATGGTTGCAGGTGTAGGTGTACCTCAATTATCAGCGATTATGGCATGTGCCAATATGGCGGCTAGCGCAGGTATTCCTGTGATTGGTGATGGTGGTATTAAGTTCTCAGGTGACTTTGCTAAGGCCATTGCTGCTGGTGCATCGACTTGCATGTTTGGCTCTATGTTTGCAGGCACAGATGAAGCACCAGGCGAAAAGATTTTATTCCAAGGCAGAACATATAAGTCATACCGTGGCATGGGCTCGATTGGTGCTATGGAATTGGGCAGTAAAGACCGTTACTTCCAAGGCGATGTGGATGAAGCCATGAAACTTGTGCCAGAAGGTATTGAAGGTCGCGTGGCATACAAAGGTCCTATTGGTGATACTTTGCATCAATTAGTGGGTGGTTTGAGAGCATCCATGGGTTATGTGGGTGCAGCGACGATTGAAGACATGCATAAGAAAGCCAAGTTTGTGCGTATTACAGGTGCAGGTTTGCGTGAATCACATGTGCATGATGTGACTATTACCAAAGAAGCACCAAACTATAGGATGGAGTCTTAATCTATGAGCGATAGCAAAGATAAGATTCTGATTCTTGATTTTGGTTCCCAATATACACAATTGATTGCACGCCGCGTGCGTGAAGCTGAAGTATTCAGTGAAATTCATCCGTGGGATATGGATGAGGCAGATATTAAAGCATTTAATCCATCGGGTATTATTCTTTCGGGTGGCCCCAATTCTGTGAATGATGAAGAAACATTTACTGCACCCCAATGTGTGTTTGACATGGGTGTGCCAGTGTTGGGTATTTGTTTTGGTATGCAAACCATGGCTGCACAATTGGGGGGTGCGGTGGAAGCAGGTGCTACGCGTGAATTTGGTTATGCTGAAATTGTGTCATCGGGTGACTCTGCATTGTTGCGCGGCATTGAAGATAAGACTGGTGGTGTGCTTGATGTATGGATGAGCCATGGTGATAAAGTTACGGCACTTCCTGAAGGGTTTAAAATTATTTGTAGTAATGATGCCACGCCGATTGCAGGTATGGCTGATGAAAAGCGTCATTTCTATGCATTACAATTCCACCCTGAAGTCACCCATACCCATCAAGGCATAGCGATTTTATCACGTTTTGTGCATGAAATTTGCGGCTGTAAACGTGATTGGAATATGCCGCATTATATTGATGAAGCAGTTGCAAAAATTAAAGCCCAAGTGGGTGATGAAGAAGTCATTCTTGGTTTGTCGGGTGGCGTGGATTCATCGGTGGCAGCTGCTTTATTGCAGCGTGCGATTGGTGACCAACTCACTTGTATTTTTGTGGATAATGGTTTGTTGCGTCTCAATGAAGGCGAGCAAGTGATGGAGATGTTTGCGGGCAACTTAGGCGTAAAGGTTGACCGTGTAGATGCAGAAAAGATTTTCTTGGATGCGCTTGCGGGTGTGTCTGACCCTGAAGAAAAGCGTAAAATCATTGGCAGAGAGTTTGTGCATATTTTTCAAGATGAAGCTGAGCGTTTGCCCAATGCTAAGTGGTTGGCACAAGGTACGATTTATCCCGATGTAATTGAATCGGCAGGTTCAAAAACCAAAAAAGCACATACGATTAAAAGTCACCATAATGTGGGAGGTATTCCTGATACACTTCACCTTAAATTGCTTGAGCCATTGCGTGAGTTGTTTAAAGATGAAGTGCGCGAGTTGGGTGTGGCTTTAGGTTTGCCGCGTGACATGGTGTATAGACATCCTTTCCCTGGCCCTGGATTGGGTGTGCGTATTTTGGGTGAAGTGAAAAAAGAATATGCAGATTTGCTGCGTAGGGCAGATGCGATTTTTATTGAAGAATTGCGGGCATCAGGTTGGTATGACAAAACTTCGCAAGCTTTTGTGGTATTTTTACCTGTCAAATCAGTTGGTGTGATGGGCGATGGGCGAACTTATGAGTGGGTTGTATCACTGCGCGCTGTAGTGACACAAGATTTTATGACGGCACACTGGGCAGAGTTGCCATATAGTTTGCTAGGTAAAGTTTCTAACCGTATTATCAATGAAGTTCGCGGAATTAATCGTGTGGTCTATGATGTGTCAGGTAAACCGCCTGCAACCATTGAGTGGGAATAAATGTTAAATATTAAAAAGTGTAAGGAGAGTTGTATGAAAGCTAAAATTGCAGTTGCCATGGTTGTATTGGCAGGACTATCGGCATGTAATAATGAAAAAACTGAACAAAAGCCTGTAACATTGGACAATGAAATCAAAAAATTCAGTTATGCTATGGGTATGGATGTAGGGCAATCCATCAAAGGTTTGGGTGCAGAGGTTGATCAAGCAGCATTAAATGCGGCGATCAATGATGTGTTATCGGGTTCACCTTTAAAACTAGAGGCGGCAGAATCGACCAAAATTAAGCAAGACTTCTTCCGTAAAAGGCAAGAAGCACAAATGGCAGAGCGTAAAGCTTCGGGTGAGAAAAACAAAGCTGAGGGTGAAAAATTCTTGGCTGAAAATGCGAAGAAAGATGGCGTGAAAGTAACTGCAAGTGGTTTACAGTATGAAGTGATTAAACAAGGTGATGGCCCCAAACCTAAACCTACGGATACAGTTAAAGTTCATTACCAAGGCACATTGATTGATGGTACAGAGTTTGACTCATCATACAAACGTGGTCAGCCGATTTCTTTCCCATTGAATGGGGTGATTAAAGGTTGGACAGAAGGTGTTGCTTTGATGCCTGTGGGTAGTAAATATAAGTTTTATATCCCATCGGACTTGGCTTATGGTGAACGTGGTGCTGGTGCTAAAATCGGCCCTAATTCAACATTGATTTTCACTGTTGAACTTTTGGGTATTGAGAACAAAAATAAATAATACATTATGAAGGCAGCCTATATTTGTTGGCTGCCTTTTATTTAGGTCGGTATAATCATGAAAATGTTGGTGCTTGGGCTTTTGCTCGGGTTTTATATGTCATCAGCTTCGGCTGTTGAGTTTGAAGTTTATCAATCATCCTATAAACCGCTTAATTTGGCACTTTTGTTGGATGCAAAGTCAGATAATCGTGAGCAACAGCAATTCTTATCACGTGTTATTTCACAAGACTTAAGCTCTAGTCGCTCGTTTAAAGTGATGGATCCTTTAAGTTTTCTCAGTGATGCACAACAAGTGCAAACACATATTGATTATGCAGATTGGCGCATCATCGGTACGGATACATTGGTTGTCGCAAAACTTCAAAGCACAGATGATGCTTGGTCGGTTGCTGTGAATATTCATGATCCTTTTCGTCAAAGCGATACAAAACCTTTAGATAGTCAAGTTATTACCCAAGCCAAAAGTAAACCCTTAAGAATGCTTGCACATCGGGTGGCTGATTATATTTATCATCAGCAAACAGGGTTACCAGGATATTTTACTTCATATATCCTATTTGTGAAAAAAGAGCATGGTCAATCAGATTTAATGTTGATGGAACATGATGGTGAAGCATTACAGCGCGTAGGTAAAAACTTTACGCTTCTTTTATCACCTGATATTTCTCCAGATCGTAAAACAGTGGCGTTGAATACTTATGTGGGAAACAAACCTAGGCTTGAGTTCTTTCATTTGGATACAGGAAAACGCACTACTTTTGCAAGCTTTAAGGGGCTAAACAGTACACCTGCATTTTCACCTAATGGTCGCTTGGTTGCTGCAGCTTTGTCATATACAGGAAACAGTGAAATTCATATTTATAATACGCAGACCAAGAAATGGCGACAGTTCACCAAGAACCCTGCGATTGATACCACGCCAACATGGTCGCCAGATGGTAAATGGATTGCATTTACCAGTAATCGTAGTGGTTCACCGCAGATTTATATTAAACCAGTGAATGGTAGTGGCAAAGCAAAGCGTATTAGCTTGAGTGGCAACTATAATACTTCGCCTGTATGGGCAACCATTGGTGATAGGATTGCCTTTGTCACCAAGAAAAATTGGGAGTATGCGATTGCAACAGTGCATATTGATGGTACTGGTTTGCGTTATTTAGCAACAGGAAATCGCATAGAGTCACCAGCATGGTCGCCCAATGGACAAATGATTTTATACTCTGCTGATGAAGGTGGTCGAAGACATATTTACAATGTACCGATTTGGGGTGGTGAAGCTAGACGTATTACACCACAAAATATGGATGCTTCAGACCCTGCTTGGTCAAAATAAGTTCTTAAAAGTCGAGGTTAGGCAAGTTCTAAAGTGCGATGAAAGTTGGTAAGGTTATCACATCCCTTCTCGCGGACAACCACCAAATCTTCCAAGCGAACCCCGCCAATATGTTCATAATATAAACCTGGTTCAATGGTAATCACCATACGTTCTTCTAAGGTTGCACCATTGCGGGATACACGTGGTGCTTCGTGAATATCTAAACCAACACCATGCCCTGTGCCATGAAAGAAGCCACCTTGTTTACCGTTGACCATGCCTGTTTTGAAACCTTGGGCATCAAAATGAGCCGTGATGCTGTTGTGAATATTTGCTGTATCGACACCAGCTTGTACCATGTTTAACCCCATATCTTGTCCTTCCAATACAGTTTGATACATGTGTTTGAGTTCGCTGGATGCTTTGCCTTTAACATAGGTGCGAGTCATATCTCCCCAATAACCTGATGTAACCAAGCGAGGAAAAATATCAATAATAATGGGTTGGTGTGCAGCAATCATACCTGAACCCATATCATGCGGGTCAGCAGATTGTTTGCCGCAAGCCACAATCGTATGCGAGGGCACTGCACCTTGCCCAATAAGGAAGGTTTCAATCACGGCACGAATAGCTTCTGATGTGACGACTTCACCAGCATGTTCATGGTCATTCGGGAAGGTGACCCAATCATCATTGCTAATATTACATGCTGCAAGAAACTGTTCAGCTTGCAACATGCTCTGTGCAGTTAGTTTTTCAGCATGGGTGAGTTGAATAATTTCAGCTTCAGATTTAATGACACGTTCAGGAAACAAACTTGCAGGGCTAGGTGATACATCAAAACCTAAGCTTATTAACTCTTGGGCATACAAATAAGGAAAATCGGCAGGCACTGTAATGGTTTGAACATCATGTGCTTGTAAAAAGGCTGCGGCTGCGGTGCTTAAGCTACGCTGCCAACCATTGCTCTTGGCTTTATCATGCCAAATTGTATCCAAGTGTACTTCATCCAGTTTGGATTGAACCTTGGCTCTATCCACTTCTAGGGGTGATAATAAACCATGCCAAGTTGTTATGTTGCCATCTTCTAAGCCAATCACGATAAATGCATCGGGCACAAACAAGCCAGATATATACAACATATCGGCATGATGCTCTGAGCCTGAAATAAGAAGTTTGGCGTTGCTCATGAGGCTTCGTCAGGTGTTTGGGCTTTAATGCTTAAGGCGTGAATCACTGATGG
This sequence comes from Ghiorsea sp., assembly GCA_027080505.1. Lineage (GTDB taxonomy): Bacteria > Pseudomonadota > Zetaproteobacteria > Mariprofundales > Mariprofundaceae > Ghiorsea. The sequence continues at coordinate 4,434 of JALWRX010000098.1, read as the reverse complement.
AAACAAATGTTGGGTTGCGTCATTGACCATACGATGACGCTGTACTTTATTTTTACCTGCAAACGCCTTGTCCACAATATGCACTACATAATGCCCACCACCACTTTTGGCACCTTCATGCCCTGCATGCAGATGAGATTCGTCGGTGATTTTAAGATGTGTTGGTGAAAAAGTTTGCATTAAAGCATCTTTGATTTGGTCTGCACCACTCACAATGATTTATCATCCTTCTTCTTACGGTAGAAAACAAAGATTTTGCCTATTTTCTGAACCAGTTCAGCGTTTGTTTTCTGTGCCAGCAATGCTGCGGCTGCAGTACGTTCATCCCTATCATCACTTTGAATTTGTACTTTAATTAATTCATGAATATCTAAAGCATTATTGGTTTCTGCAATTAAACTCTCAGATACACCATGTTGCCCAACTTGAATAATCACTTTAAGGTGGTGTGCTTGTGCTTTTAGTTCGCGTTTCTTTTTATTATCTAAACTCATGGGCGAAGGATAGCGTTATCTTGGCATTTTTGGTACAAAATATGCTTAAGGAGATTACCATGACAACATTGAACTCCGTTGACAGCTTAAAACACTTGCGTGACGACCCTAGCCGTGTCGTGGTTTTGGGTGCTGGGCGTGATGGAGCGGCAATGGTACGAACCTTTCAAGATGAAGGTTTAATGCGCATTATTGCTGTGGTTGATGTCGATGAACAAGCACCAGGCATGATATTAGCCAAAGAGTTTGGTATTAAAACCTACACAGATGTTGAGGAAGCCCTGTTAGCATCAGCACCTTGTTTGGTATTTAACCTTACAGGCAATGAAATGGTTGAAGAAGTTGCAGCTAGTATTTTGGGCGTGGGTGGGGTGATTGGTGGAGCGGCTTCACGTTTTATGTGGCGCATGGTGACAGACTTAAAAGAAACCAAAAATAATTTGGAGTTTCAAGCAACCCATGATGTGTTAACCAACCTTGTTAATCGCCGTTATATGTTGGAGCAATTGCAGTTGGAAGTTGGGCGTTGTAAGCGTTATGGCATTGCCTGTTCGGTGATGATGGTGGACTTGGATAATTTTAAGCAAGTCAATGATAAGTTTGGTCATGCCGCAGGTGATGAAGTGTTGCGTGTTGTAAGTGCGCGAATTAAAGTCAACCTTAGAGCTACGGATACGCTTGCTCGCTGGGGTGGTGAAGAGTTTTTGGTGTTATTGCCACATACGGATAAAAAAACAGCCGTAAATGTTGCAGAAAAAAGCTTGCGTGTTGTTCAAAAATCTCCTGTACATTGCGGTAATATAGAAGTGGAAGTGAGTTTTTCTGCAGGTGTGGCTTCTTTTGAAGAATTGGATGGTAATTTGTCTATCAAAGAGATGTTAAATATGCTTCTCGGTAAAGCAGACAAACGTTTGTATCAAGCAAAAGTAGCAGGTCGTGCTCAGGTGGTGAGTGGTTGACGCATGTTTTGTGATAGCATACGCTTGAGTAGTATTTGTTCTTAAGGAGATAGTTTATGAAAACAAAACGTTTGTTCATATTGGTTGGCATGGCAGCGCTACTTGCATCTTGTGCGAGCAGTGGAAAACCATTGGTGTATAAACACCCTGAAACGAAAAGTATTGTATTATTACAAGGTGATACTTTGCAGTGTGAACCTTTATTTCGTAAGGCTGGCTTTCGCAAAGTTGAAACAGGACCTATGGAATAGGGCACAAACCCTCATGATAACAATCTAAAAGCATGGTAACCAATGCCTGATTTGCTTCGGGCATGGTTTGTTTTGATAATTCAGTTAACGGACACCACATATATGCGCTTTCAGCATTTAGTGTGGTGTCTTTTTTTATGTTTTTTGCCGTGCGGCAAAAGAAAAAGTAAAAAGCAAGGTGTCGATCTTCATAAGTATGCTGATGTTTCCCAATATGTCGCCACAACCTACCTTTAAGACCTGTTTCTTCTTTAAGTTCGCGGATGGACGCATCTAAAGGTGTTTCTGAAGCTTTTATTTTTCCGCCAGGGAAAGACCAAATATCAGGACAATGTACATCAGGCTTTCGCTTTAAGAGTAAAACATCATCATTTTCGTTTAACACGGCAATGAGGGTGATTAAAGCATCAATTCTTTCTGGCATAGCATCCCTTTTGTTGATTGTCGGTGTTTGGCGTATAGTTTGCGGCAAATACTATACGATTAAGAATCATAACGGGTAATTCATCATGGCAAAGCAAAAGTTACAAAGCATTCGCGGTATTCACGATGGATTGCCTGCGCAAGTCAGCAAATGGCGATACATTGAAGACGTGGCTAGAGATGTATTTTCATCGTATGCCTTTGCTGAAGTTCGTTTACCTATCTTAGAACCAACTGCTTTATTTGTACGCTCGGTAGGCGAAAAAACCGATATTGTATCCAAAGAAATGTATGCCTTTGAGGATCAAGGTGGCGACAATATTTGCTTGCGCCCTGAAGGTACGGCGGGTGCTGTGCGTGCTTATTTACAAGCTGGCTTAACCAGAGCTGGTGCACAACGTTGGTTTTATATGGGTCCCATGTTTCGCAGAGAACGTCCACAAAAAGGACGCTTGCGTCAATTTCAGCAAATTGGTGCGGAGTTCTTTGGAGCATCAGCAGCCGTTGAAGATGCAGAAGTTTTAGCCATGGCACAGCGGTTCTTAGATACTTTGGGTATTGAACAAACACGCCTTGAAATCAACTCTTTGGGCTGCACAACATGTCGCCCAGCATATCGTGAAGTTTTAATCAGCTTTTTGGAGCAACAAAAATCACAGCTTTGTGAAACTTGCCATGAGCGTATGCACAGCAATCCTATGCGGGTGCTTGATTGTAAAGTAAAAACTTGCCAAGCAGCACTTACGGATGCACCTGAAATGGTGAATCATTTGTGTGAAGGCTGCGAAACCCACTTTTCAGGGCTTCAATCAGGCTTAAACGCATTAAATGTTCAATATACCATCAATCCGCGCATTGTTCGCGGCTTGGATTATTATAATCGTACAGCATTTGAGTTCATCACTGACCAATTGGGCGCACAAGGCACAGTTTTAGCTGGCGGACGTTATGATGGACTGGTTGAGTCCTTGGGCGGCCCTGCCACGCCTGCCATTGGTTTTGCCGCAGGTATAGAGCGTTTGGAAATGTTGCTGCCTGATAGAGAAGCTAAGCAACCTGATGTTGCTGTGGTTGCATTGGGTGATGCGGTATCTGGGTATGCCTTACAACAAGCAGCTAAACTACGTGAAGCAGGATTATCCGTGATTCATTGTGGTGGCGGAAGTGCTAAACGACAATTTAAAATGGCAGACCGTGAAGGTGCAAAGTTTGTCGTCACCATTGGCGAAGATGAGATGAAAGCTAATAAACTTATGTTAAAAAATCTAAATACAGGTGAGCAGCAAGCCTTAACATTTGATGCTATCATCCAAGAGATAACTTAACATCATCTTACATTCATCTTCCCTTGAATATGCTTTGGCTTCGGCTTATACAATATACATAACATTATTCGTGGGGTAAGCATGAGCGCACAGCAAGTTTTTTCAGCATTACAGGGCAGTATTGAACAACAAATTATCGGGCAATCGCATTTAACCAATCGGTTGTTGATTGCTTTGCTCGCCGATGGGCATTTATTGGTGGAAGGCGCACCAGGGCTTGCTAAGACGCGAGCTATTCATGTGCTTTCTGAACATATTGAAGGTGATTTTCATCGTGTACAGTTTACCCCTGATTTACTGCCCTCTGATTTGACTGGGGTGGAAGTATATCGTCCACAAGATGGTAGTTTTCATTTCCAAAAGGGACCACTGTTTCACAACCTTGTGCTTGCCGATGAAATCAATCGTGCGCCAGCCAAAGTACAAGCAGCATTGCTTGAAGCCATGGCAGAGCGGCAAATTACGGTGGGGCGTACCAGTTATCCATTGCCCGATTTGTTTTTGGTGATGGCAACGCAAAACCCCATTGAGCAAGAGGGCACATATCCGTTGCCAGAAGCCCAGCTTGATCGTTTCTTATTGCATGTAACCATTGATTATCCTGATGCAGCATCTGAGCAAAAGATTTTGCAGTTGTCTCGTGCTGAAGCCAGCGAAAAACCGAAAAAGTCGGAAGTATTGCTCAATCAAGATACGCTTTTCCAAGCACGGCAAGAAGTATTAAACATCCATGTTGCACCACAGCTTGAGACTTATATCGTGCAATTGATGATGGCGACTCGAGCCAATCATACGCAAACAGGTGTGGTCAAACATTTGCAGTATGGTGCAAGCCCTAGGGCAACCATTGCTTTGGATAGATGTGCCAGAGCCCATGCTTGGTTGGATGGACGAGATTTTGTTGCCCCTGAAGATATTCAAAGCATGGCATTGGATGTGTTGCGCCATCGTTTGTTATTAAATTATGAAGCCGAAGCATCGG
>JALWRX010000097.1 GCA_027080505.1 Ghiorsea sp. | reverse complement strand
GGCAACACAGGCTGCAGCATTGTTAGCATGGCATGGTATTGGGCATGGCGACCGCTTGGGTGGCATGATTTTTTCAGGTGAAAGTCACGCTGAAATCAAACCCATGCGAGGCAAAAGAGGTGTGTTGGCATTATTAAACCAATGTAACCAACACCCTGTTTGGCAACATACGCCACAAGCGGCTACACAACCCTCTTTAGATGCGTTAACTCGCAAGCTACGTTATACCAGTAAACATGGCAGTTTGATTTATATTTTAAGTGATTTTCGTGGGTTGACCGAGCAAGCCACTGCGGATTTGGCGCAATTGGCGCGGCACAATGATGTGGTGCTGATTTCAGTGGTGGATAAACTGGAACAAACATTTCCACAAGCAGGAACATACCCTGTGTTTGATGGGCAACAGTATTTTTATATTCAAGCCACAGCACAACTACGCCAACAATGGCAAGCCCATTTTGATGCGCATCAAGCCAAGTTGGATGCATTACAAATCAAGTATGGCATCACGCATATCACGCTGCACACCGATGATGATGTGACAGGGGCACTTGCCCAAAAATTGAGGTTGCGATGAATCAAGACCCTTTGCAGCAACTTAAAGATATTCATTTGCCTGCGCCAAGCCCTTGGTGGGATTTGGCTATAGGCTGGTGGATGTTGTTGGTGTTTTTGCTGGTGGCATTACTGTTTGTGGTGCCTAAACTATGGAAAAAGTGGCAAGTATGGCGTAAGAAACGTGCACTTAATCTAGCTATTCATGTTGAATACCAACGCATTTGTGATGCTTATGCAGCGCATCATCAAACACAAACTTTAGTGGCAGACATCAATACACTGTTGCGCCGAGTGGCATTAACTGTGTTTCCTGAACAAGCAACGGCAGGTTTGATTGGTGAGGATTGGCTCAAGTTTTTAGACAGTATGTGGCAAGATAAACCTTCACCTTCATTTGCCGAGCAACCTTTTGCAGATGCATTATTGTATGGGGCATATCAAGCTGAAAGCGATATGGGTGAAGAGCAAGCCCAAGCTTTGTGTGAGCTAGTTCAAGCATGGCTTAAGGAAGTGAATCGTCATGTTTGAGCTTTTATGGTGGTGGATATTATTGCTTTTGCCAGTGCCTTGGTTGGTGCAGCGTTGGTTTGCGGTAAAACAACAAGATGAAGTGGTGCAAGCAGGTTTGTTTATGCCATTTGCCGATGATTTGCGCGATATGAGCCAAACTCAAACCAGCACCAATAAACATAGTAAATATCAGCTTTTATTATGGTTAGCATGGTTGTTTTTGCTGTTGGCAGCAGCGCGTCCACAATGGTTGGGGGAGCCTGTGGAGTTATCGCGTAGCGGTAGGGATTTGATGTTGGCGATTGATTTGTCGGGTAGTATGCAAACCCGAGATTTTGAGATTTCGGGTCAATCTGTGGACAGGCTGACGGCAACCAAAGTGATTGCTAAAGATTTTATTGCGCGGCGTGAAGGCGATCGTGTGGGGTTGATTTTGTTTGGTGCACAAGCGTATTTGCAAACACCGCTTACGTTTGACCGCAAAACAGTAAACCAATTTTTAAGTGAAGCGGTGATTGGTCTAGCGGGTAAAGAAACCGCCATTGGTGATGCGATTGGCTTGGCGGTAAAACGTTTGCAACATGTGAAAAATGCATCGGACTTGGTGTTGATATTACTTACCGATGGGGTAAATACTGCAGGCGCACTTAAGCCTGAAGAAGCAGTGAAATTGGCAAAAAACATTGGTTTGCGTATTTATACCATTGGCATGGGTGCAGATAGCATGGCTGTGCGTTCATTTTTTGGCACACAAATGGTCAATCCTTCCGCTGATTTGGATGAAGCTATGCTGCAAAATATTGCCGATGAGACAGGGGGTAAATATTTCAGAGCCAAGGATACCCAAGGTTTGCAGAAGATTTACGCTTTGATAGATAAGCTAGAACCCGTAGCAAGAGATAGCAAAACGTTTCGACCTGTACGTTCATTATTGGTTTATCCACTGGCGATAAGTTTTGTTTTATTGTTGCTTATTTTGGTTTTGAGGAAGTGGCGTTAAATATGCATATACTTCATGACTTTCATTTTTTGCGCCCTTGGATGTGGCTGCTACTTATCCCTGCCTTGGCATTATTGTATACACGCAGTCAACAAACAGGTATGGGTGCGTGGCAAAAACTTGTTGCACCTGAACTGTTGGCATATTTACAAGCAGGCAAACCTCGTATGACTTCCAAAACGGGGGTGTGGGGTTTAGGAATATTGCTCATACTTATGATAGGCGCATTGGCAGCACCAGCATGGCAAAAACTTCCACAGCCTATTTACAGCGAGGACTCAGCTCTGGTGGTGGTGTTGGATTTATCAGCATCCATGAATGCCCAAGACATCAAACCTGACCGATTAACCCGAGCCAAACAAAAATTGACCGACCTTTTGCACCAACGCAAAGAGGGGCAAACGGCACTGGTGGTATTTGCAGGTTCGGCATTTGTTGTGACACCACTGACCGATGATAACGCAACCATTTTGTCGCAGCTTCAAGGCTTGACCACGGATATTATGCCTGTGCAAGGTGGTGATATTGATGCAGGGCTTGCCAAAGCCAGTACACTTTTTAAACAAGCATCCGTGCAGCATGGTCAAATTTTGGTGATGACCGATTCAGATATGTATTCAGAAGCTATGGTTGAGCAGGTGACACAAGCGGGTTTTAGTGTGCATGTGATAGGTGTTGGCACACCAGATGGCGCACCGATTCCGCAGGCAGGTGGTGGTTTTATCAGTGATGCTGCAGGGCGCATTGTGATTGCCAAGCTTGATGAGCAGAAATTGCAACGCTTGGCACTGCTTGGGCAAGGGGCATACCATAGATTAAGTATTGATGATTCGGATATTAGTATGCTTACACAAGCTTCCATACAAGAGCGTTTTGCAGCCAGCAAGCAACAAAGCGATGCAAGTTTTGATGTTTGGCAGGAAGAGGGGCATTGGTTATTGCTGTTGGCGATTCCTTTGTTTGTATTGTTATTTCGCCAAGGTGCGTTGTTGGTACTGTGTTTTGTGCTTTGGCAGCCTACATCATCACATGCAGGCGTGTGGCAAGATTTATGGCAAACACCCAACCAACAGGCAGAACAACTGATGTTGAAAAAGGATTATGCTAAGGCATATCAAACCTTTGAAAATCCTGCGTGGAAAGCAGCAGCAGCTTACCGCAATAAAGACTATCAAGCTGCAATGGATGCATTTAAGCATATCAAGCAACCCAATGCAGATGATTGGTATAATCAGGGTAATGCCTTGGCACATGCAG
>JALWRX010000096.1 GCA_027080505.1 Ghiorsea sp. | reverse complement strand
GCTCCCACAATATCATCCACAGCATAATCACCACCTTTGACCAGCACATCAGGCAACAACATAGCAATCAGTTTTTGTGGGGTATCTTCTTCAAAAGCAACTACAGCATCAACAGACTTTAAACCCATCAGCATCGCTGCTCTATCCACAAGCATATTAATCGGGCGGCTATCACCTTTAAGCCTTGAAATTGAAGCATCTGCATTTAAACCTATAATGAGCTTGTCACCCAATGCTTTGGCATCATTTAAATATTGGACATGCCCTGGGTGCAACAAGTCAAAACAACCGTTGGTAAAAACAACCTTCTGTCCCTGCTCTGCCCATGTATCACGAAGCGCTTTAGCATTTTCCCAACTTAATAAGTTTTGATTCAACTCATTACCCAAGCAATGGCAAAACAAATCGTGGCAATCAGCATGTAAAACAACCAAGGTTTTTTCTTCTGCTTCTTGTTCCAGTGGTATATTCTTGTGTAATCTATTTCCTTATCATCATTCATACGCTTCTCTTATTCTTTTCCAAACATAGTTTCATCAATTAAAGTACATAAAATATGTAAACAAGTGATGTGCATTTCTTGCACCCTTGCCGTTGAGGGGTGGTTAATATTTAAGTGTACACTTGTACCTGAATGTTTGCCTAGTTTACCACCATCTCGTCCTGTCAGGGCAATCACTTGCATACCAATCTCTGCCGCTTTTTCGACAGCATTGACCACATTGTTAGAATCACCACTGGTCGAAATACCTAGCAACACATCCCCTTCTCTACCCAAAGCCTCTGTTTGCCTGGCATAGATGGCATCAAAAGCAAAATCATTAGAAATACTGGTAATCACCGAAGCATCATTCACTATAGCAATGGCTGCCAATGCTGGTCTATTCATCTCAAACCGATTAACCAATTCAGCAACAAAATGCTGTGCATCCGAGGCTGAACCACCGTTACCACAAACCAATATTTTACCGCCATTACGCAAACAATGCACCATGATTTCGGCTGCTTTTAATAAATCATCATCCAGAAGCCCAATATACTTCTTACGCAATTCAACACCTGATACCAACGCTTCATGGATTAAATCTTTCACTTCAATCACACTACCTTTCTTCAATTTTTAAGATACTTTAACCGCTAAACCAAGCGATTCAATTTTTTGTGCAAATAAAACCAATTCAGCCTTATCCGCAGAGACTAATTTATCTCCCCCATTTTGCATAGATGGCCTCGCCAAACCATACAATAATACACCCTCAATACTCACACCTTGTATTAGAACGTCTTTGAGCCATCTCACATAGTTACCCATATACATATCATCATCCAATTGCTGTTGCATCACACAAGTTTGAATCCATGTTGGGCAAGCTTGTGCTGCTTGTTGCAATTGCTTGGCTTGCCATGATGCAGACAAGGATACACCATTGATGGCTTTGCTCATCGCTTCACCCAATGCATCAACCTTAAACCAAACTTCGCCCTGTTGTTTGGCCATCAAAGCCAACCCCTGTTGTATATACGCTTTATGCATATAAGAACCATTACTAATAAGCCGCAAAGGTATATCCAGTTGATGTTTTTGCATCAAACGCACAATCAATGCGACCACATCAGAAAAGTTTGGGCAAGTCGTTGGCTCACCATTACCAGAAATAGCCAAGTCTTGAAGCTGCCTGCACTGCTCTGGCACATGCTGTTGCATATATGTGCCATGCAGTATTTCCACCAGAAATGAATCCAACTCCTTTTCTAACACTGTTAAGTCAACCACATCTGCAACACCACGTTGTAAGTTTGGAACTTGGCAGTAAATACACTGCCAGTTGCACTTATTATTTGGATTCAAATTAATACCTAAGGATACGCCTCCAGCACGACGAGAAACAACAGGATATACATAAGTCAGTTGAACAATATCCCTATCATGATTGTATATGCTAAGCACGTTTAGGAATGTAAACCTTTCTTAAGGGATTCATTTTCACAGCGTTCTTCTAACTTCGCCATCAAAGTTGTCATATCCACTGGTTTTGAAACAAATGCATCCATACCACAAGCCAAGGCATCATTTTTCACTTCTTCCAAGGCATAAGCTGATAAACCAATAATCAACATCGCCTTTTTACCTTGTGCCACCTCATATTCTCGAATTCTTTTAGTTAATGACATACCATCTAAGCCTGGCATACGAATATCAGTGAGTAACAAATCATAGTCTTGCGTTTGGATTTTATCCCAAGCTGCTAGCCCATCACTCACTTCTTCAACATCAAACCCCGAACCTTGCAAACGTTTTAATGCAATTCTTCTTCCCACAGGATCATCTTCGGCAAGCAGTACCGACCAGGTTTCTGGCTCAACCGCTTGGGTATCACTTCCAAGCAAACCTGCTTCACCCTGCTTAGAAAAATCAGCCATATCTAAGCTCTCTGTAACCCTTTGCTCACCAACTTGCTGAAGCGGCAAACGAATACTCATTGTACTACCAACATTAGGTTCACTTTGTAAAGTAAGCGTCCCTCCCATCATTTCAACAAAGTGCTGAGAAATTGTTGTGCCCAAGCCTGTACCTTTCTCTTGTAGATTATCACCCAAAATATGTACATCATGAACCTGAGTAAATGGCTGAAACACAACATCTTGCTTTAACTTATCAATACCAATGCCCGAGTCTTCAATGTTAATTTGTAGTATGCCTTCATCTTGTGTCACAACAATACGTACATAACCCTGCATGGTAAATTTTATGGCATTACCAACCAAGTTTAACAGCACCTGACGTAGGCGCACCACATCACCCTCAACTACAGCCGCAACATCTTTCATTTCCAAGGTTAAGCTCAAACCTTTTTCCCGCGCTTTCATCACAAATGGTACCAGGGCATCATGTAAAGCATCACGCAAATAAAACGACTGCTTCTGTATTTCTACTTTACCTGATTCAATTTTCGCCAAATCAAGTACATCATCAATCAAGGAGCTTAAAACCTGAGAAGATGTTTGCGCTAACATCAGGTTTCGCTGCTGCTCAGGTGATAAGTGATTCTTTTCCTCTGTAAGCAAGTCCAGCAAACCAATGACACCATGTAACGGTGTACGTAACTCATGGCTCATGGTAGCTAAGAACTCACTTTTTGCATGAGAAGCTATTTCAACACGCTCTACAGTTGCTTGCAAATCCTTTTGTAAAATAAGTTGACTTAAAGCGCCTCGAATCCGATGTGAAATATCGACGAACAACCGTTTCTGCTGCGCTGTGTGGTTAATATCTTCTTGTTGCTGAATTGCCAATGCCCACAACACATCCGACTTTACTCTAAGCAACATGATCAGCCCTGGTAACAAATGATGCTTGCGAATCAAACCTGCTGA
>JALWRX010000095.1 GCA_027080505.1 Ghiorsea sp. | reverse complement strand
GCGCACCTAGCTGTACTTCCTGATACAAAGTGCTCTATCAACTTCATCTGCTTATATTGGCTTAATCGACTCTTCCTCATACTGACCCTCATGATAACTTATCCTAGTTATCTGGGACAGCCCCTAAGAAAAACTTAGGGTCTGTTAACACTAATTATGATGTTGTCGTTGCTGCACCAAATGAGGTCAATCAAGGCACGAGGCGTGAAGTTTGGTGGTTCCAAATCGACGCCAGCAGAATTAGTGTTAACAGACCCTAGTTGAATTGTTCCAAGCAAACCTCAGTATGCACCATGATTTTGGGTTAAGCGAGGCAAGATATGAATGAAACATGGGCACAAGAAGTCATCAGTTGGGAATACTCCTCGGCAGCTACACCTGATTTAAAAGAAGTTCCCATTCAGCCGTTTCCTGCATCGTTGCATGAACATGGTGAAACCCGCGTGATTGCTTTGGATTTATCCAAAGAGTTAGATACACCGTACTTGGCAACATCGCCCAATTTACTTGCTAACTATATTCGTATTAATCCTGGTGAAAATATACATACACATGTTGAAGCAACCTCTGAAATTTATTTTGTGATGCGTGGTTCGGGCTATACTGAAACCGACACAGGCACGATTAAGTGGCAAGAAGGGGACTCCTTTACATTGCCGAGCAATAAAGGTGTAACACATCATGCCGATGAAGATAGTGCTTTATACTGGGTGCATGATGGGCCATTACTTGAATATATGGGTGTGGTGCCCAATAAAGTGATGTTTAAACCAGCATTTTACAGCAAAAAATATATGCTGGATGAAGTTGAACGTATTCGTGAAGTGGCAATGAAAGAAAATCGCAATCGTGTGGGCATTATCTTAGGCAACCATGCCAGCGCAAAAAGTAAAACAGTGACCCATACCATGTGGACATTGTTTAACTTGCTACCTAAACAACAAATGCAAAAGCCGCATCGTCACCAATCAGTTGCTCTTGATTTGGCGGTGAGTGCTGCCGAAAACACCTATACACTGATTGGTAAAAAGATTGATGACAATGGTAATATCATCAACCCTGTGAAAGCAATGTGGGAGAAAAACACAGTGTTTGTCACCCCTCCGGGTTGGTGGCATTCGCATCATAATGAATCGGATACCGATGCTTATGTGTTTCCCGTGCAGGATGCTGGGTTGCATACATATATGCGGACTTTAGACATCCAGTTTGTACATTAACACTCGCGGATTCAGCACTTAAGCACAACTTACAGTAAGTTTATTTGAGCGTTTAACCTGCAATGGTTTAAAGGGAACTAAGGCACCCAAAAGCATGATAGGTGGGGTTTAAAAGGTTAATGTTTACCTAGCATGGCTTCTTTGAGGTCGTCATCGGCAGGTTTTTTGCCCAACCAAACAGCAAGCAAAGCCTGTTGAAAGTCTTCTCCTGTGATGCTGCCTGCAGGTTTATCATTGATGATGACTGTGGTTGTACCATCAGTATTAAAATCATAAGTCACTGTGTCGCCTTTTTTCATATCGTGAAAGAAGCTATTAAATTGATTTAGCCTTGCTTGTAATTGTTCAAAGTTGCTTTTACTGTTTTTTTCAAAACCTTTAGTCCAACCATGGGTCAACTTATCTTTACTTACTTCATCATATAAAAAATACATCCAAACACGTTTGTTCGCTTTGCTATTGATAGCTGCTTCGGCAGATTGTGTTTTATTGGGTAAATACAAAGCACCAATATAAATATCAAAGAAAAACTTGGTGCGAATGCCCGCACCATTAAGTAGCAATGTTTGTCCACCTACACTTGCTGTATCGGCAACTTGTATGCCTTCAATTTCTACGGCTTGCGCTGTAGTTAGTCCAATACCAAAACATAATAAGCCAACCATTAAAATAAATTGTTTCATCCCAAGCCTCCCTGTATTCAGAGCTTTCATAAATAAAAGGATAGCTGAAATATACTTTTTTTACAAATCCAAATAGTAATATTGCTAGTATTTTTCTGACTTCAACCACTAAATCTAATACATTAAAACTCAAATGATATGCCAAATAGGTTTCGCTTAACGAATGGGACAATATTCGTATCATGATTTATCCTATAAATACTAAAAGCAGTATGGGCAATGAGTAAAGCATTGAGTACATGTGCATTTCCACCATAACTTTCATAAACATCAATATCATTGCCTTGCCAGCCATTCTCACCAAGTCGTTTTGTGTAAAAGTTATACACATATGAAGCATTGGATAATAAATTAGCCGCTAACATGCCTTGGGTAAAAGATTTATCATGCAAACTTTCATTCTGAATGATAACTTCAGTAGTCACACTCGTAGCTAAAAGACCTGATGCCGATACAAACTGATTCTGTTGGTTTGAGAGAGTAGGGTCATAATAAGTAGCCCCTGAAAGTAGCCCATTTTGATACAATTCAATTTTATTTACATGCCCACCCGCAGCTTCCACAGCAGTCGCATGTCCCAGTTCATGAACAGCAATACTAGAGAATATACCAAGTGTAAACTTTCCTATTTCAAGGGCATCGGCTTTGGCTTGTGCTGAAAATATGAGCATAAAACCAATAAGAACCATCATTTTAACTGCAGATAGCATATATCCTATCTTCGTTCTAGGTTTGATGATTGATAAGTATCATCATAATTTTCACGAACGCGAGATACACAAGCCTCGTAATCTCTGGGGCTCATAGTTTTCCTGCAGCTATCCTTCGCCATCATTTCACCAAGTTCCAAGAAACCTTCCTGACGAAAGTTTGTACCCGAACAACTGGTAAAAAACACTGCAGCTAGTAAGACAATAAGAGTGCAACGGACAAAACTTGTTCGCCACCAAAATAAATAATCCATTGTAATCATATAATTGATATATCCTCCTTCCTCTTTGTTTTCTTTCATTCCTGATTACATATTTTTTGCATTTTAGCTTCAAACCATGGGAATAGTTCATTGTTGGGGTATCGCTTAGCCATCTTGTGAGCTTGTTCTTTTTTTTGGCACGCGTTACCTAAATTGGTTTCAGTTTGAAGCAATAACAAGCGGGATGCTTCTGGTGAGAATACAGGCGCATATTTGATGGCGCGGTGGATATATTGAAGACCAAGTTTAGCATCCCCAGATAGGTCAACTAGCCATGTTAACCATTTGAGATAAAAAGGTATTTTGCCAGTGTGATACTCATAAAAACCCAATACCATATATGCATCTTCAACCTCTGGATGATTACGCACAAGCTCTCGTAGCGTATCACGACCTTCTCGACCAGCCTGATAAGCATTCAGCCATTCGCCAAGCCGCATATAAGCTAAGCCACGAAATGCTTGCGATAAACCAAGGCTAAGTTTCCAGTTTGGGTTATCGGGTTGCTTACTTATTTTTGATTGGGCGCGTTGTATATTCTTTGAAAGCATCCCCAAAATATTGTGCAAGGTGGTAAGTCGAATATTCTTATCATAAGTCGATTCAGCTTTAGCCCATAAAGGGGCAACTTTTATAAATCCTAGCAATGGATAATTTGGATATTGATGTTCCAGTTGTTGGATGCTGGCAGCAGCTTTCTCATTTTCGATATTCATCAATTGGTCCACGACTTGGCGAGCCAGTTGATTTGCAGATTCGTTCGCCAGAGTTATGTTCGGAAAAGCGAATAAAATCATGAAGCATATAAAGCTTTGTAAATATAAAATATTACGCATCGAGATTAAGTAAGTCGCTAAGTGCTTGCACATAGGTAGAGAGCGCTTGTTTACCGTGTTCGGACAGGCTGTAGAAGGTTAGTGGACGTTTCCCACTATTGTTCTGGTTAGTATCCGCCTCTTTGCGTACATCGACATAACCCGTTTGGGTCAGCTTTTTCATATGAGCTTCTAGGTTACCATCGGTTAGCTTCAATGTTTGTTTTAGCTCGCTAAACGTAGCCTCACCGCGCGCAGCAAGAAAAGCAGCAATTCTGGTGCGAATTGGCTGGTGTAAAATTCTATCTAATGTTGCATAAGGGTCTTGATTGGTCATATCTATTTTCGTGTTGGCAAAAGGCCCAATTGCGTATCCATATTCAACCCTTTTTGCGCATTAATATCGATAAACAAGTCGTTAATTCTTAATATTTGTTGGCTAGATATGTTTGACCAATCACCTTGTTCTACACGATACACACCATTGAGTTTCCCATTTTCAAGTACAAATTCGATGCTTTTATTCAGAGTTAGGGGTAACTCTATTGGCATACCATCATCAATTAAATCACCTTTAGCTGATAACTTTAATGGCACTATTGTTCCTGCTGGAATATGGACGACTTGCAACCCCTTTTGCGGGGTGGGTTGACTCATGTATTCTGCTAATGAAATACTTGTTGTTGGCACATCTATTTTATTGATATTGCTCTCAATTTTATAAGCTGCATAACCTGGAACTACTGCAATAACTAACCACACAATAACGGCATAAACCTTGTTTGCCTGCCAAAACCCAGTTTTTTGATAGAGCATAAAACCAAGAAGTGGAATCCCAAAACCATAAACAGATATAGCCACCCATGTTAAACCTGTATATGGCAATAATGCAGGCAAGACAACACCAATTGCAATCAAAGCAAAGCCAAACTTGGCTAGTGGCTCTGTAGAAAAGGAGCCATGAATGATGATAGCAATGCCAATCAGTACAAACCAGATAGAATAAACAAATGTGCCGCTATAAACCATCAAACCAACATTGAACAAAATAGCCGTGCCAATCAATAACCACCATATTTTTGTCATTTTGACTTGAATAAAGGACACGCTTTCATCTTGCGAGCTACGAATTTTGCGCGTTTTACGATAATCAAAATATCCGACCAAACCTAAAACAACGACACATAAAACCGCATAAGCCACCGTATTCATGTGAATTGCAGTGTTTCGATAAAGAAAGGCTATCAATGCCGTCAACAAAGCACCTGTAATACCCCAATAAAAGAAGGTATGCTTTTCAATGCGTATGCTTTTATGCCCAGTAGTCATCATGGTTCGAATATCTTCCAGACACTTTTCGGCATCCATGGTGGAATCTAATGTTTTTTCAGTACGATTTTCAGTATTCATAATCATATTATCTCACTTACTCTGAAATGCAGAGTAGGCGAACTATATTACTCTGTATTTCAGAGTGTCAAGAGAATTTTTATAGTTTATGTTTGAATAACATAATCAAACTGAAACTGTGAAAGGTTGTAAAATTAGCGTTTTAGGTTGGTTTAGAGCTATTTATGCTAAGCAACTCATCCAAAAAGTCGGCTGTTTGTTGTTGCAATGCTCGCCCCTTATCTTGGCTAAGTAAAGTCAGCTGCCCATCGGGTGTTAGGCGGAAACGATGAGGTTCTTTTTGTACCCTTTGCATCATCGCCATGGGTTCAATGGGTGAATGCTCGGTAAAGGTGAAGCGTACACCACTTGGCAAAGCATCTACTGCTTTGAGATGTAGTTTTTGCGCCCGCCAGCGAATGCGTGCATTTTCTAAGCAATACAAAGCTTCATCAGGCAGTTTGCCAAATCTGTCTGTCAATTCTTCAAACAGCATCAAAACTTGTTCATCACTTTCTACCCGTGCAATACGGCGATACAATGCCAAGCGTTCGCCAACTTGCGGCACATAGTCAGGCGGCAATATGGCATTGACCCCCATTTCTATTTCCACAGCATCATGGGGCACAATAGATTTGCCTTTGGCTTCTGCTACGGCTTTAGACAACATGTCCATGTATAGGTCTAAACCTACAGCATCCATGCGTCCGCTTTGTTCTGAGCCTAGTAGATTGCCTGCACCACGTATTTCCATGTCTTGACGGGCAATCATAAAGCCAGCACCCAATTCCGAATGTTCGGCAATGGCCTGTAGTCTATCTCGGGCATCAGGTGTCATGGCTCTAGGGTCTGGGGTGAATAAATAAGCATACGCTTGGCGATGGGAGCGACCAACCCGCCCGCGAATTTGATGCAATTGTGATAAACCCAACATATCAGCCCGTTCAACCAATAAAGTATTGGCATTGGCAACATCCAAACCGGATTCGACAATGGTGGTGCATACCAACACATGCAATCGACCTTCATAAAAATCCATCATTTGTTTATCTAGCTCGGCTGGCGACATTTGCCCATGGGCAATGCCAACTTGGGCTTCAGGAATATCTTCGCGCAATCGATCAGCAATGCGGTGAATACTTTTGACATGGTTATGCAAGTAATACACTTGCCCACCACGGTACAATTCACGGCGAATTGCCTCATTCACCAAATGTACATCATACTGACAAACCATAGTGCGAATGGGTTCACGTTCAGCAGGGGGTGTGCTGATAATGGATACAGAGCGTAAACCTGAAAGGGTTTGATGCAAGGTGCGCGGAATAGGGGTGGCGGTAAGTGTTAACAATGCCACAGTAGCATGGAGTTTTTTCAATTGTTCTTTATGTTTTACACCAAAACGTTGCTCTTCATCCACAATCACCATGCCTAAATCAGCAAAGTCTGATTGGCAGGATAATAAACGATGTGTACCAACCACCACACGAACATCACCGCTTTTTAAGCCATCAATAAGGCTATCGCTTTCTTTTTTGCTTTGTAAGCGTGATAAAAGGGCAACTTTTAACCCCAAACCTGAAAACCTATCACTAAATGCTGCAGCATGTTGCGTGGCAAGTACGGTGGTGGGCGCTAAAATGGCAACTTGTTTACCCGAACGCGCCACAGCAAAAGCCGCCCGCATCGCCACTTCTGTTTTACCAAAACCCACATCACCACAAATGACTCTGTCCATGGGTGCTGGTTTACTTAAATCATCAAGTGTGGCTTCAATGGCTTGCAGTTGTTCATCGGTTTCTTCAAAAGGAAAACGGGCACAAAAAGCATCATAATCTTCTTGGAAATCAGAGATATAAATAGGTGTGCGTTTGGCTTGGTGGCGTGCGGCATCAATGGCAATCAATTCATGCGCCATCGCCAATAAATCTTTTTTCACCCGCTCTCGGGTTTTCTTCCATTTGTCTGAACCAAGTTTGTTCAGTGGTGGGTTATCATCACCCGTATAGCGGTGTAATCTATCCAGTTCTTCGACTGGCAAATAAATACTGGTGCCACCTGCATATTCAATGTGCAAAAAGTCGGCATGCACATCATCGTCTTCCATCGCCACCAAACCTTTGTAGCGACCCACACCGTGGTCTTCATGCACCACAGGGTCGCCAGCTTTAAGCTCTTGTAATGAGCTGAATAAATCAGCACGAATAGTGACCGAGCTTTTACGACGGCGTGGCAGGCGTTGCCCCAATAATTCCTGACCCGTTAAAACAATTTTCTTTTCATCTTCAAGGATAAAACCACCTTCCAAGAAACCCAATGAGGTGACGACTTTTTTATTCAGCCAGTCGTATAAGCCTTTGACTTCATAAATGTTTTTAGATAATGCTGAGCATACATCCAACATGCGAGCTTGTTGCCCCATGCTGTGTGCCACCAACATCAATTTCCAATCATCATCTAACCTTTCTTGCAGCCAATCCAGCATGGCTTGCACAGGTTTAGGCGATGACTGCCAGCGGGTAATACTGGGTGCAGCTTGGATATGTGCTTCTGTTTCTAAGTGTAATACTTCTGTGTTGGTTTCAAGTGCATAAAGTTCTTGTGGCGCAATGGATGGTTCACCATTCATTTTAACCATTTCATATTGCCCACGCACTTGTTCAGCAAAGCTTTCTCGCTTCTCTTCCAAGCTATTTACGCTGTAAATTTGGGCAGATTTGGGCAAATAATCAGGCAAACGAGCTGTTTCAGGGTAGGTGAGTGGTAATAAAGCTTCAATACCAGGGTGCAGCCGTCCTTTTTGTACAGCAGAAAGCATAGGATGGGTTCGATGCTGTGGAAAACGTGCGCGAAATGCTGCGGTAAAGGTTTCTATACCTTGCCCATCCAAAATCACTTCACGCACTGGTACTGATGTAAATTCATCCAAATGTTCAGCAGAACGTTGGGTTTCAGGGTCGAAATAACGTATGGATTCAACTTCATCATCAAACAAATCAAGACGCAGTGGTTTTTCTTCGGTGGCTGGCCAAATGTCTAGCAAACCACCACGCATGGCAAACTCACCTTGCACCAGCACTCGTTCAGCAGCTTGCATACCCGCCTCGGCTAGTTGATGGGTCAGCTTTGTGATGTCTAAGGTTTGCCCAACTTTAAGCTGCCAGACGTGGGCAGCGACCACTGGTTTGGGTGCAATGCGATGCAACCATGCGGGTAATGATGTTAGCAGAATACCTTGGGGTTTGGGCGTGTGTAGTAGTCGCCCCAGTGTGGCAAAACGTTCGCCGACTATGCCATGATGCGGGCTTACTCTATCATAGGGCAACACTTCCCAAGCAGGGAAACGCCACAGTAATTCAGGTTTATCTTGCAGGAAAAAGGATAGTTCTTCGGCTAAAATGCGATAAGAGCGCACATCAGGGCAAATCCAAACATGCAAACGGCTGCTCTTTTTCGCACGTTTAGCTAAGTCATAGGCAAGACCGACTTGAGAAAGGTTGGCAGATAGTTGTTCAGGTGTAGAGGTGTTTTCTGGTGACATATTTAGGCTTTAATCGTTGTTAGCATCTCGAAGGGCTAGTTGTGCTTCGGCAACCAAACTTTCCAATTCTACCAATACATCAGCACTACTATTCATGATAAGGTTTTCAATACCTTGGGGAACAAGCCCTGGTTCATCCACTTCACCACGCCAATAAATAATCAAACCATTCATAAAGGCTTCAAGTTGTTCATCGCTCATTTTTTCATAATTCTTATTTTTAGCGCCTGCAGATAGGGCTTTGATGGCGCTGCTACTAAGCTCTAAACCACCCAAAGCAAAGATGTCTTTAATTTCAAACTGCTTCAAACCATTGGCAATACAAACTTTCTTATATACAACATTATTTTTCATGGCGGCATGATAACAGAGGGAGTAGGGCTCGTCCTCTATTGAACGAATTCAATATTTAAATATCGTGGTGTGTGTTTTATATTTGTGATTTATTTATTCCAAACTTTTAAAATAAAAGCATCTCTGCCTGAGCCTATGCGATAAGCATTGTAGTGGTCTGGATTTTTCTTATGATAATTTTGATGGTATTCCTCGGCAGGGAAGAAATTGGCGTATGCCTTAATGGCAGTTACAATGGGTGCATCAAACTTACCGCTAGCTTCTAAGTCTTGTTTGCTTTGTTCAGCTAGGCTTTGTTGTTGCTCATCATGATAAAAAATGGCTGATGTGTAGTGCTGCCCTCTATCATAAAAGGAACCACCTGCATCTGTTGGGTCAATTTGTTGCCAGAAAGTATTCAGTAAAGTTTTATAATCAACTTGATTGGCATCGTAAGTGATTTGTACGGCTTCAACATGCCCTGTATTGCCTGCACAAACTTGTTCATACGTTGGGTTTTGGACATGACCACCAGAAAAACCAGAAACAACGGATAAAACACCGTCTATATTTGCAAAGGGTGAAACCATGCACCAAAAACAACCACCAGCAAATGTTGCTTGTTTTTCAATATGTTGTGTCATTGTTGCTCCTTGCTGTGTTTACAATCACTTTCGATATAGTGAAGTATTATTAGCCATAGACTATACTGGATATGCGGATAAATGTAAGCGTAGAAGAATATGCATTGCTTTCATGGCTTTAGTTTTGTTAGTTTTGGCATTGCTTGTGCGTAAGTACAATAAAAGAGATGCATGAAACATGGAGTTGATGATATGGGAAT
This sequence comes from Ghiorsea sp., assembly GCA_027080505.1. Lineage (GTDB taxonomy): Bacteria > Pseudomonadota > Zetaproteobacteria > Mariprofundales > Mariprofundaceae > Ghiorsea. The sequence goes on along the minus strand of JALWRX010000095.1, from coordinate 3,277 downwards.
TTTGAGTGAGCAGTTAGAGCAATCATTGAACAATATCTTTCGTGCTGCGCATTTGAAGCGCAATGAGTTTGTGACGATTGAACATTTGTTGTTGGGTCTTTTGGATAATGCAGAGGCTTATGCTGTATTAGAAGGTTTGGGTGCTGATATACCTTTCTTGCGTCAAGAATTGGAAGAGTTTATTCAAACACATGTCACGGTACTACCTGAAGATAGTGGGGATACTATTGCCAGCGTGGGTTTACAGCGGGTGATTCAGCGGGCTGTGATGCATGTGCAATCGGCAGGCAAAGATGAAGTGACGGGTGCGCATGCTTTGGTGGCAATTTTTTCTGAGAAAGACTCGCATGCATGTTATTTTATGAATAAGCAGGGTATTACTAGGCTTGATGTGACCACATTTATTGCCCAAGGATTGGATAATGTACAGTCATCAATTTCGCATAATATTGAGCTAGGGCATGTGGGCAGTGAACAAAACGATGCATCACCTTTGGCTAAATATTGTGAAAACTTAACCGATAAAGCCTTATTGGGTGAGCTTGACCCTTTGATTGGGCGTGATGAAGAGTTAAATCGCTGTATGCATATTTTGTGTCGCCGTAAAAAGAATAATCCTTTGTTGGTGGGCGAAGCTGGTGTGGGTAAAACAGCCATTGCTGAAGGTCTTGCCAAACGTATTATTGATGAAGAAGTACCTGATATTCTTCAAGATGCACAGGTTTATTCATTGGATATGGGCGCATTGCTTGCAGGCACCAAATACCGTGGTGATTTTGAAGAGCGTCTAAAAGCAGTGCTTGCAGCACTTAAAGCTGAAAAGAATGTCATTTTATTTATTGATGAAATTCATACCATTATTGGTGCGGGCTCGGTGAATGGTGGGGCTATGGATGTATCCAATTTATTAAAACCAGCCTTAGCAAATGGTGAGTTGCGTTGCATGGGCGCAACCACTTATCAGGAATACCGTCAAACCTTTGAAAAAGAAAATGCATTGTCACGCCGCTTTCGTAAAGTTGATGTGGTAGAACCAAGTATCTCAGATACAGTGAATATCTTAAATGGTTTGAAGTCACGTTTGGAAGCGCATCATCAGATTAAATACAGTCGTCCTGCGATTACAGAAGCAGCCAAACTTGCATCGCGTTATATTACCGATAGGCATTTGCCCGACTCGGCTATTGATGTGTTGGATGAAGCAGGGGCTTCTGTGCATTTAAAAGATGCGGGCAAACGGAAAAAACAATTGGGTGTACAAGATATTGAAGCCACTGTGGCATCTATGGCGCGTATTCCTGCACGTCAGGTATCAACTTCGGATAAAAAATCCTTAGTGAATTTAGAGCGAAACCTTAAATTGTCCGTATTTGGGCAAGATGATGCCATTGCTCAACTCTCGGCAAGTATTAAATTATCACGGGCTGGTCTTGGCTCACCTGAAAAACCTATTGGTAGCTTCTTATTCACAGGCCCTACGGGTGTGGGTAAAACAGAAGTTGCCAATCAGTTGGCGCGTATTATGGGTGTGGAATTGATTCGTTTTGATATGTCGGAATATATGGAATCCCATGCTGTTTCACGCTTGATTGGTTCGCCTCCAGGTTATGTGGGTTATGAACAAGGTGGTTTGCTCACCGATGCGATTAATAAACATCCCTATTGTGTGTTGTTGCTGGATGAGATTGAAAAAGCGCATCAGGATATTTTTAATGTTTTATTGCAAGTTATGGATCATGGCACATTGACGGATAATAATGGTAAGTCAGCAGACTTTAGGCATGTGATTTTGATTATGACCAGTAATGCAGGTGCATTTGAAATGCAAAAAGAAAGCATTGGTTTTAGTTCGGTAAGTAATGTTGGTAAAGATGAAGAAGCCATCAAACGTTTATTTACACCTGAGTTCCGTAATCGTTTGGATGCTAGAATTCCTTTTGCACCATTATCAGAAGATGTGATTATGCATGTGGTAGATAAATTTATCATGGCATTGGAAATGCAGCTTCAAGATAAAAAAGTGGAGCTTGATGTGACTGCGGCTGCTAAAAAATGGTTGGCTAAAGAAGGTTATGATCCATTGATGGGAGCACGACCTATGGAGCGTTTGATTCGTGAGCAAATCAAAAAAGCTTTGGCAGACCAGATTTTGTTTGGAGACTTACAAAAAGGCGGTGTGGCTGTGGTTGATGTGGATGGTGATGCTTTGGTGGTACAACGTGCTGCAGAGGCTTGTGAAGAATAAGTTGAAAACTTTTTCCTGTAACTATTTGTACGCATGAGTTGGCGTAACCCAACACATCAAAAAGATGCCAAAACTTATGCTGCGGATGCCGAAAAGGCTGATATAGCTGCGCAAAGCATTTGTCTGCAGCCGATTGGTATCGTGGATAGCCCCTACCAAGAACGATTTGCAACCCCTAGGCAACCTGCCTATGCTGTTGAAGATAAGTCTGCCAAGATTGTGCTCCATGCAGGGCATCATTATGAGCAAGCATTGCAAGACTTGCAGACTTTTTCGCATATTTGGGTTATTTACTGGATGCATTTGAATCAAGGTTGGAATCCATTGGTGAAACCACCGCGTGATAAAGAACATAAACATGGTGTATTTTCTACACGAGCCCCACATCGCCCCAATTCGATTGGTTTATCGCTTGTTTCGTTAACCTCCATAGAGGGTAGAACGTTACATATTGGCAACCATGATATGCTCAATGGAACGCCTGTGTTGGACATTAAACCGTATATCAAAGAAGCAGATATGCGGGAAAATGCTAATAATGGGTGGATAGATTTGCTCAAAGCTTAATCAACCTTTGACTTTCAACCATTCAATTCAATAATCAAAGCCATGAAATGTCCTGCTTGTGGTACTTGGTACCCTGATCAAAAACTTTTTTGTTTGTCATGTGGTGATTTATTATCCAGTAAAGATGGCAAAGTACGCTTGGGTGAATACCTCTTGCTTGAGAAAATTGGACAAGGTGGTGTAGGCGTAGTGTATCGCGCCCGTCATGAGGGTATCAATCAAGAAGTTGCCATTAAACTGCTGAACCATAGTAGTTTTGGTGATACCCAGCATATGCAACGCTTTAAGCGTGAAATGCGCTTGCATGAAAAATTAGAACATCCGAATATTATTCATCTTATAGACGTGCTCGAAGAGGGTGAAGTCATGGCGTTGGTCATGGAACTTTTACGCGGTTGTAGCCTTAAAGAATATGTTATTCATAAAGGTGAGTTGCCATTGGGTGAAGTTATTTATGTGGCTAAA
>JALWRX010000094.1 GCA_027080505.1 Ghiorsea sp. | reverse complement strand
TACAGGAGCATGTTATGGCAGTTGCAATAAAACTTTCAGATGCCTTGGTGAATGATGCAAGATTGTATGCCAAAGCACAACACAGAACACCACCCAAACAAATTGAACACTGGGCAAAGCTTGGGAAAATGGCTGAAGAAAACCCGGACTTACCCTTTAATTTTATTCAAGAAGTGATGCTTTCACATGGAGAGGCTGAGCAAGGGCAGCTTGAGCCTTATAAGTTTGGGTAAGTGTTAAATCAGTATGCAGGTTTTACAAACATCACGTTTTGCAAAGCAGGTAAAAAAGCTTAAGGCGAATCAAAAAATAGCCTTAGATGAAGCTGTAAAAACGATTGCGGATAACCCTTTGATTGGAATACAAAAACGTGGTGATTTAAGCTTTTTAAAGGTATATAAATTTAAAATGCAGCAGCAACAAGCTTTACTGGCCTATTCTTATGATGATGAAAAAATTATCATCACCTTGTTGGCAGTGGGCACGCATGAAAACTTTTATCGAGATTTGAAAAAGAGCTTTCCTTAGAATTAAATCAGCTTACAATCGTAAGTACTAAATTTTTTATCATCAGACATCAGCGCATAGTTTCGCGCCATACTTTGCGCAATCAACATGCGGTCAAAAGGATCTTTATGATGAAAAGGCAAGCCTTGAAGGGGTAGTGCATCTTCGCCAGTTAGTGGGAGCAATTCAAAGCCGCTTTCTTTGGCAGCAGCCACAGGGTCGAAATGAACATCAAGCTTACCCATGGATGCTTTAATCATAATTTCAGTGATGCTTACTGCGCTCACATAAATGGTATTGGCTGTCGTTTCGAGTTGCTTCCGTTTTTCAGGTTTAATTTTATGCGGCTCTGCGATTGCCCACAAAAAAATATGCGTATCAATAATAATACGCATGGTTACTCACCATAAAACATGGTGTTGATGTCATCATCTTCATCTAAAATATCATCAGGCACAGTAAAAGAGCCTTGCAGCAAACCTAGTGTGCGTTTGCCTTCAGGCTGATGCACTACCAAATCAACCAGCGGCGTATTATTTTTTGCAATCACAACCTTTTCACCATGATAAGCCATGTTGACCAGCTTGGATAATTGGGCTTTGGCTTCGGAAATGTTCACAATCATGATAAGCCTCCAGTATGATATTTAGGTTGAATGTACCAAGGTTGGTCTTGTTGGTCAACTAATGTATTGGTATCTTTAATAGATTAGGTATTAGGTAGTTCCTCATGTTTCCAAGCTTTGATTTTCTCAATGCAATCTTCAAGTGAATGAATATCTTTGGTTTCAGGGATAAAGACGGATAAACGGCGGGTTTCTAGATGGGTTAACCAGCCTGCAATGAATTGAAGGTAAAGTTCATCCATCTTTTCAGTGTTTTGGGCAGCTTGTTTGCCAATAAAAGCTTGGGATGAAGCAATTTCACCACGCACGGCAATATCTGGGTTGGCGATAATGGGTGTTTCATCGCTGTTTAGCATACGAAAGTTGCCTGCAAGGTCGATATACAATAACCAAGGCTTGCCCACTTCGGCTTGGGCAATGGCGTTTATCATCTGTGCCTTATCAGGGACAGGGGCAGGGGATAAGCGATGCACGGTGACATACGATAAAATACCGCTTACAAAAAAATCAAACAACCTGACTTTACCCTTTGCTTTTAAACCTGTTTCTTTGTCTTCAACTAAACGAACATTAATCCAATTGCTGACTTCTTTTTTATCGGTGAGTTTGGCATCATGTTCTTTTAAAGGTTCACCTAGCGTACATCTGCGCCAAGTGCCATCATCTTGTAATCGCCATGCTTTTTTGCCAACTTGAGGCATTGCGCCTACTGAAAAGAATAATTTCATTTGATGACCTCTATGCTGTGGTATTTTCTTTATAATCATCAATCACAGGTAAACCTGTGTTGGGGTTAAGCCGTAAACAAATTTCACCGCGTAACAGTTGTAATAACGCATTACCTACCAACTCAGCACGCCAGCCTTGTAAACATGGTAGCTCTGGTGGGTTTCCATGTGGCTTGTTGCCCCAAGAAGCGAGGACAGAAAGCTCAGATTTATTGGCAAGAATTGTTGATGAAATACTGGCTTCATCAGCTTTAAGGCGAAGTAGGGTGTCGAGCAATTCTAGGCGTAAATCTGTGCCTGAAGTATTACTTTTTCGAGAGGACAATTTGGGTCTATCTTCTTCGGGGCAATCCATGCCTTTTTGCCAAAGCTCTAACCATGTTTCACCAAAACGGCGAATGACACCTTCATTGAGACCACGCATACGTTTCATGACATCAATATTTAAGGTGTCTCGTTTGGCAATTTCAATCAAAGGTTCATCGGCAATCAAACGACGGCGTGGTATATCTTTCTTTTGCGCTTGTTCTTCACGCCATATTGCAAGCTCTCTTAGAACCGCCAAATGCTTGGGTTTAAGTTTGTTCACACCTTTAACCCGCCAAAAAACTTCATTCTTATCAATGTGATATGTGTCTGGGTTGGTGAGTGTAGCTTGTTCTTCATCCAGCCATGTGCTGCGTTTTTTAGCTTGCAGTTCTTCTTTGAGTGCTTGGTAAATTGGCATTAAATATATCACATCATCAGCCGCATATTTTAATTGTTGTTTGGTTAAAGGGCGGCGCAACCAATCACTGAATGATTCACCTTTAGCCAAAGCTTTTTTGGTGATGCGTTGTACCAAATTGCCAAATCCTACTTGCTGACCATAGCCCAATAGTGCAGCAGCTATTTGGGTATCAAACATAGGCAGTGGTAATGCACCTGCGTGTTCCAAGATGATTTCCAAATCTTGGCGACCTGCGTGGAAAACTTTAAGAATGTTGGGGTCGGTAATGATGTCCCAAAGGGGTTTTAAATCTTTGATGGCAACGGGGTCGATGATATAAACACCATCATTACAACCGATTTGCAGCAGGGCAAACTGGGGGTAATAGGTCTTTTCACGGTGAAATTCGGTGTCTACACACAAAACCTTGGCAGATTTTAAAACTTGGCAAGCTTGGGTAAGTTGTTCGGGGGTATCGATGTATTCAAACGTTGTAGGTGCATTCATGTGGCAAGACTAACTTGAAAAAGGAAAGCCTGCCAACAGCTATGTCTTCAGTAATCCATTCGGATGTTTATGATTCCACCAATAAATTGAGTTTAAGATGCTCTTAGACACACTTAGCTAATATGTGAAGCGTTAGCTTTGACATTGTTTGAGAAACGGTAATTATTGACGGATGAAGTTTATGCTGAGACAGAAATATGTTCGCATTCGTTTTACGCTAGCCATGCTGGCGATGCTTGGCGCGATGTGGGCATCTGTTGATTTGCATCAACATCAGGATGGGTTGCATCAATCTGCCCAGTGTGTTGTATGTTCTATTGAAAAAGCTGTGCCCAATGGCTTTGCATTTTATGCTGCTATTCAGATTGATGCGATTAAGCATCATTATCCTGCTGTAACACGCTTACCTGAGCATAGTGCTTCAATTCTTCCCCGTTTTTTATCCATTCGCGCACCACCGTTGAGCTAGCTCTCCATTCTTTTTAGCACACCTTTTGTGTGAATCATTACCAATAAAATAAGGCTTTATAGCCACGACATATTGATGTCTTATGGAGAAATCATGAATACGAGAAAGCTCACATGGCTGTTGCCATGCATGCTGCTTGCATTCCCTGCTATGGCAGAAGAAAGCAATGTGATAAAAATGCTTCAAGATCAAGTTGAATCGCTGAAGCAGCATGTGAAAACATTAGAAAATAAGCAATGGAAAATGCAAGATAGCTTTGCAAGAAAACCTTCTACTGCAACACCTTTAAGGGCACAAGCAGCGACCACAGCGGAAAATACTGGTAACCCTTCCATATCAGTGATTGGAACATTTTTAGGCTCATCTATGCATAGCAGTAATGGGGTGCACAAGGATGTGTTTTTCCCACTATCAGAAGGCGAATTTGTATTTGGGGCGGCTGTTGATGCGCATACAAGGCTAGATGTAACGGCAACCGCAGCAGATGGCGGCGTTGCTGTCGAAGAAGGTTATATCACTTCGCAACTGCCTTATGGATGGCGTATGCGGTCGGGGCGAAAATTTATCCCGATTGGACGCGCAAATGGCGTTCACCCTCATGCGCTTGTTTATGCAGATACCCCCAATGGTCTGGTGAATTTATTTGGTGCTGAAAAACTGGTTGGTGAAGGTGTGTTTATAGATTATCCCATGTATATTGGGGATTCTGTGCAATCGCTGTTGCTTGGTGTTTTTCAAAACAATAATGATGTCGTATTTGACCCTTTGGGGAATGAGCATTTTGCGGGCATGGCGCACTGGACAGGTATGTGGGATATCGATGATGCCACAACGCTGGAGTTAGGCGGCACATATATTCAAGGAAGGAATGGAGCAACTGATAGCAGCAAGACGCGCATCACAGGCGGGCATTTTGCCCTTAAAAACGCACAATTTGACCGTAGTGGCTGGTCATTTCAGGGCGAATGGGCAAGAAGTCAGGCTGAGCAGGGTTCTGCTTTGCCGCAAACGGTAACTGATGGTGCATACCTGCTTGGAGAATATGATTTTAATCGCAATTGGATGATATTTTCGCGCTATGATGATAGTCGAATGAGTGGGGGCTTAGGTCGTGAGACTGCTTTGAGTGTTGGCACAGTTTGGAAATTGAGCGAATTTCAGAGCCTAACCATACAATATAAACACACCCATCATGCGCTGACACAAACAGCAGCAAACCTAGGCATCAGCACAGGGCAAAATGCCAATGAAGCATTATTAAGATGGGTGGTGGCTATTGGGCCACATCGCCCACATAGTTATTAAGGAGATTGATATGAAATTTTTCAAAACCATATTATGGGTTGCGGCTTTATTGAGCGCACAAATTGGCGTACAAATTGGCTCGCCAAATTTAGCTTATGCAGGGGATATTCGCATTGTGGCGAGCTTGCCTGCTTTGGGGCAAATCGCGCAAGGGGTGGCAGGCGATTTTGCTGAAGTTAAAGTGCTGGCTCATGCAGGGCAAGACCCGCATTTTGTGCCGCCAAAACCAACCTTAGCTAGGCATTTGGCGCGTGCTGACTTGCTTGTTGCTGCGGGATTAGGTTTGGAAATCGGTTGGTTACCACCTTTGATTGAAGCTTCACGCAATCAAGAGATTCGTGCAGGAAGTCAAGGTTACATCGATGGTAGGGATGTGCTGTCGGAAGTATTGGGTAAACCTCAAGGCAAGATTACGCGTGAGTTGGGTGATATTCATCCTGAGGGGAATCCACATTGGTGGATGGATCCGCTTAATGGCGTGCGTTTGGCGCAAGTCATCGCAGAGCGACTTGCATTGCTAGACCCAGAGCATGCATCAGCATATCGGCAACATGCAGAAGCATTGGCTAAGCAAGTGGATGCTCGCATGCCTACATGGCATGCTGCTTTACAAAAGCTTAGCCCTTTTGTGAGCTACCATGATTCTTTTCTTTATTTGGTGCAGCGCTTTTCTTTGCAAGTCACCGACTTTGTTGAACCTAAACCCGGCATTGAACCTTCAACATCTCATTTGGATGCGTTGGTACACAAGATAGAGCAGCATCAAGTGAAAGGCGTATGGCTAGAGCCTTATCATGATGGTCGTTTGGTGAGGAAATTGTGTGAACTAGCACAAACACCTTGCCGATTGATGCCAGATGCTGTGAAAGCTGATGGTTTTGCAGGTTATATTCAGATGTTTGATATGATTAGCCAAGGTGGTGAATAGCATGTTTTTACTCACGACTTTATTGGCTTGTTTAATCTTGGCTTGCGTTATGCCTTTGTTGGGTCGCCGTGTACTGGAGCGGCGAATTGTTTTTGTTGACCTAGCCTTAGCTCAGTTTGCTGCCACAGGTTATGCCATAGGTTTGGCAACCGATAGTTCAGGCTCTTTGTGGGCTGGTGGCATCACAGTCTTGGCCATATTACTGTTTGCAGCTTTGCCTTATGCTTCCACTTTACCCAAGGAAGCAGTGATGGGGGCGATGTATGCCGTTGCGGCTGCTGCGGGCATGGTGATTTTAACCCAATTGCCGCATTCAGAGGGGCATATGACAGAGCTGATGTTTGGTTCATTGCTTGGTGCGAGTTGGTTTGATTTGGGGGTATTGGCAGGTCTTGGGGTATTATCGGTTATCATACTTCATTTTGCAGGTGATGATAGCTATCAGCAGCGGGTCATCTTTTATCTGGCATTGGCATTGGCTGTGGTGCCCGCCATTCATGCAGTAGGTATTGTGCTTGTTTTTGGCATGCTTCTTTTGCCAGCCCTCGCTTCATGGCGTGGAGGGAAAAATGGTACTGTATGGCTAACGCTGACGGTGGCTATCATAGGTTCATTGGTGGGTGTTTTTTCAGCAGAATATTTAGATTTACCACCATCTTCTAGTGTAGTTTTAGCCCTTTTTCTTTGCGGCTTTCCTGTGTTTGTTTGGAATATCAAAAAGTCTCGTTTGCTGTAAAGGTTATAGTTGTTCATGAGTATAAGAGATGCTTTGCTGCTTAAGGGAAAAAGGTAATCATCAAGCATCACTTGCAGTCACCTTAAGCATTGTTAGGTTGCGGTGCTTATTCAATAGCAAATGCAATAACATACTGGAGTACACATCATGGTGACGCGCACATATTGTGGCGATTTTCGCAAGTCTCATTTGGGACAACAAGTAAAACTTTCTGGCTGGGTTGAAACCAACCGTGACCACGGCGGTGTGATTTTCTTAGATGTGCGTGACCGTTCAGGTTTGGTGCAAGTGGTGGCTCACCCTGATACGCCAGAAATGCACAAGCTTGCGCATTCTATGCGTCAACAAAATGTGATTGAAGTCTATGGTGAAGTGATTGCTCGCGATGATGAGGCTATCAATCCCAAGCTGCCCACGGGTGAAGTTGAGATTAAGATTTCAGAGTTGATTGTACTTAATCGCGCTGAAACACCCCCGTTTGCTATTGATGATGATTGCAATGCTGGTGAACAACATCGCTTGGAATACCGTTATTTGGATTTGCGCCGCCCTAAAATGCAGCGCAACCTTATTTTGCGTCATAAAGTGACTCATGCAGCACGCAATTATTTGGATTCGCAAGATTTCTTGGATGTAGAAACACCAATTTTGAACAAATCCACACCAGAAGGTGCGCGTGACTACCTTGTGCCCTCGCGTGTTTATCCTGGTTCCTTCTATGCCTTGCCGCAAAGCCCACAGCTATTTAAGCAATTGTTGATGGTGGCAGGTATGGATAGATATTATCAAGTGGCGCGTTGCTTTCGTGATGAAGATTTAAGAGCAGACCGTCAGCCAGAATTTACGCAAATTGATTTGGAAATGTCATTTGTCAGCCAAGATGATGTGATGGAAAAAGCTGAAGGTTTGATTTGTGCTATGTTTGAAGCAGGCATGGGTGAGACATTGCAAGCACCATTCCCACGCATGACTTATGCGTATGCCATGGATAAATATGGCTTAGACCGCCCTGATGTTAGGTTCGGTTTGGAGCATATTGATGTGACAGACTTGATGAAGTCTGTTGATTTTAAAGTGTTCTCTGGTCCTGCCAACAATGGTGGCTTGGTGAAAGTAATCCGTGTGCCGGGTGGCAATGATAAATTAAGCCGCAAGAAAATTGATAACTACACCAAGTTTGTCTCCATTTATGGTGCGCGCGGTTTGGCATATATCAAAGTGAACGATAAAGATGATATTCCCAATGGTTTACAATCGCCGATTGTGAAGAATTTGTCGGAAGATGTACTCAAAGCATTGCTTGAGAGAACTGAAGCTGAAAATGGTGATTTGTTATTCTTTGGCGCAGATACCAAAGAAGTGGTAAACAATGCATTGGGTTATTTGCGTGTGGAATTGGGTAAAGACCTTGGTTTATTTGATGAAAAGACCAATCAGTTTGTTTGGGTTGTAGATTTCCCTATGTTTGAATGGGACAGCGAAAACAAACGCCTGCAAGCACTTCATCACCCCTTTACCGCACCATACGATGAAGACTTGGATAAATTAGAGAGCGCACCGCTAGACATGCGCTCACAAGCTTACGATTTGGTTTGGAATGGTACTGAAATTGGTGGTGGTTCGATTCGTATTCATAAAACAGATGTGCAAGCGCGAGTGCTTAAAGCCTTAGGTATCTCTGATGAAGAAGCGAGTGATAAATTTGGCTTCTTACTCAAAGCTTTGGAATATGGTGCACCACCACATGGCGGTTTGGCATTTGGTTTAGACCGTGTGTTATCGCTGATGGTGGGTGCAGAATCCATTCGTGATGTGATTGCATTCCCGAAAACACAAAAAGCAGCTGACCCTATGGCTGAATCACCATCAGAAGTGAGTGATATGCAGTGGAAAGAGCTGGGTTTACGTAAACGTCGCACCCAAATTGATACGGAATCATAAAGGATAACGTATTGACAGCGCAGCATAAACATAGAACTCTAGGGCTTATGATACGTAGTCTGATGATTTCTTGTTTTCTCTTGGTGTTGGCATCTTGTGCCAGCAAACCACCCGTACAAGCTATGGCAGAAGCACGAGCGGCTGTACAGTCGGTTCGTGCATTGTATGTGGATGAAAAAGCGCAGCAGCATAAGTCTTATCAGCATTATCAAAGTGCAGAGCAATCTTTGCTTGAGGCAACAAAGGCTTTGGATGAGAAGCGTTATGATTTAGCTAAACGAAAGGCAAGAGAAGCCAAACGTCAGGCACGGTTGGCTGCAAAACTGAAGTGACCTTGCTTTGATGCTGTGTTGTAAAGGGGCAAAACAGAATGAATGAACATACACAGGCTGAGGAAGATACTGACGTGAATGAACAAGATGTTTTGCCAAACACTGATTATCCCGAAGTTTATTTTTTTCAACATGAAGATAGCCATGCTGGCGAAGCTGTGCGAGAAATGTTTGATGCTGTGGTGCGTCATACATATGCCAATCAACGTCATATCAATTGGTTGATTTGTACCCCTGATACCACTATAGATTCAGAAATATTAGGCTTTGATCTTGAACAGGCGCAGGGTCATGCAGGTTCTGTGATGTGTTCAGGCATTGCTTTGTTTCAACATTTAGGCTGGGATGATGCTGCACAAACATTGCATGAAGCGCTGTTTTCTGCGCTCACAGTGCAGCCACCTGAAGATATTGTGGTGCGGGGTATGGATGGGTTAGTACCTTCAATCGAGTATTATGCGGCAGTGATTCATACGCTGGAGAATGATAAGGCAGAGTCTCATCATGATGAGTTTACGGATACTTTACATGATGTTTTGGATGCTAGTGCAGAAAAAACTTCTGAATTTGCGCATGTTGCTATGGAAAAAGCACGTGAGCAGGGTGAAAAGATTAAAACCTTGGTTGGCGATGATTTTTCAAGGGTTGCTAAGGAAAAACTCAATCCTTCACGGTTGGGTGCAGGCGCATTGGCATCTATGGCTAAGCTGATGCATGTCACTGGTGTCGCATTGTCCAAGTTTGCTGATAAAGCTGATCATGCCTTGACGTGTAAATCAGGTGAAATTACCAGTGCGGGGCGTTTGGAATGCAAAGCTTGTGGTTATGAAATGCATTTTAAAAAAACAGGGCGTATTCCGCCGTGCCCGAAATGTCATAAAACAGAATTTAAGAAAGGTTATTAAGATGAAGTGCATGTTCAAGCAAGTGCATGATAGGCTATAAACGAATGAGTGTAGAACAAGATAAAATATCGTGTGCTTTGAACTTAGCCATCAAATTAATGAAGCGAGAGTCACCTACGCCTGAAGATGCGGGTTGCCAAGATTATATTGGTAAGACCTTGGCACCGTTAGGCTTTGTGCGCACAGAAGTAAATAGCAATGGTATCACCAATTCTATTTATACCCGTGAAGGCGAGCTTTCAGGTGTATTAGCATTTGCAGGGCATACTGATGTAGTGCCTACAGGTCCTGTAGAAGCATGGGACTATCCACCATTTGATGCTGTGGTGAAAGATGGCGTATTGCATGGTCGTGGCGCGCAAGATATGAAAGGTGGTATTGCTTGTTGGATGGCGGCTGTGATGCAGTTGAGTGCCACATTTGAGCCTTTGCCCACCATGCAAATATTGATTACATCCGATGAAGAGGGTGATTCAGTCGATGGTACTGTTCGTATCGTGGAATACTTGCAAGCGCAAGATAAATTGCCCGATGCGGTGATTGTGGGTGAACCTTCAAGCGATAAACAAGTGGGTGATACGATTCGCCGAGGTCGTCGTGGTGTGGTACAAGTTGCGATGACATTTAACGGTAAACAAGGGCATTCGGCATATCCCAATGATGCGGATAATGCGATTCATCAAGCGGTGCAGCCGCTAGCCAAGATTGCCGCCATTGATTGGGGTGAAGCTGTGGATGGTTTTCCTGCAACTACATGTCAAATCACCAATTTGAATGCAGGAACTGGGGCAAGCAATGTGATTCCAGGTAGCGCAGAAGCATTTTTGGATATTCGCTATAACCCAAGCAATAGTTTTGATGAAATTAAGGCTCGCATCACACAAGCTTGTGATAGTGCGGATGTATCGTTTGATTTTAGACATGAAGCCAATGCATTTTCAACACCAGATGGTAAGTTTTTAGATATGGTATGCGCTGCGATTGAATCGACTACAGGTATCACAACCAACCGTGATACAGGCGGCGGTACATCGGATGGTCGTTTCTTAGCCGCAGCAGGCGTACCTGTTGCAGAGCTAGGTCTTACCAATAGCACTATCCATCAAGTCAATGAACAAGTGGCTATCCATGAGCTGGATACACTCACCGAAATTTACACAAAAATTATCACAACATTTGAGGCATAATCCAAGATGACAACAACAAGTACATTAACCCAATTGGGCGACAAACCCACGGCTGAAGCAAGTAAAACACTGGAAGTATTTGAAAACCCAAACCCAGAGCGTGATTATCATATCAAAATTGATTCGCCTGAATTTACCTGCCTTTGCCCGAAAACGGGGCAGCCTGACTTTGCTGAAATCAAGTTGGATTATGTGCCTGATGAGTTGTGTGTGGAGTTAAAATCACTCAAGCTTTATTATTGGAGCTTTAGGGATGAAGGTCATTTTCATGAAAAAGTAACCAATATGATTGCATCGGATTTGATTGCAGCAATGAATCCGCGTTGGTTGAAAGTGACAGCTATTTTTAATGTGCGTGGTGGTGTATATACCACGGTTGAAGTCGAGCATAGTAAAGCTTGATGATTGTATGAGGATACCCTTTGTGAAAATGCAGGCGCAAGGTAACGATTTCGTTATCTTAAATGCTATGATTGATACTTTGCCTGAATTGACACAAACCTTTATAACGAAGATATGCCATAGACATATAGGCATTGGCTGCGATCAACTACTAGTTTTACAACCTCACGATACTGCGGATGCTTTGATGCTCATCTATAATGCAGATGGCTCAAAAGCTGCCAATTGTGGTAATGGTTTGCGTTGTATCGGTGATTTATTGATGAAGCAGTTGAAACAAGATGAAGTATCCATTGCTTTGCCAGATAGAATTGTTACAGCAAAACAAACGGATAAAGGTATTGCTGTAGTGATGGGTAATGCTGATATTGAAGATGTGGCAGAAGATTATACGGATGTATTGATTGGCAACCCACATCGCGTTTATTTTAAGCATGCGCAAGTTTGCCCTGAGCGTAATGTGGAAATCATCAGTGATTATGATGAAAACCATGTGGATATTCGCATTATTGAGCGTGGTGCAGGTGAAACATTAGCCTGTGGGTCGGGGGCTTGTGCTACAGCCGTAGCCGTTTGGCAGAAGTTGGGTCGTGTATCACCATTAATAATTCAAATGCCAGGTGGAAATGTCCATGTGCATCAGGCGGACGGACAGTTGATATTAACAGGCATGGTAACTTATGTGTTTGATGGTCAATATGTTTGTGCTTAACTTGCAGGTAGTGTGGAGAGGGTATGACAGATAAGCAATTAGCTAGGTCTAGAGAATATCAAGCGCTGGTTATTGAGGACTTTAAAAAACGCGTTTATCCGCTGGCTATTGCTTGTTCAATTATTTTCTCGGTGTTTTTTGCAATCAATGTTTTAGGTACGGGAAAACCTATATTTATTGTATCTGATGCTGTTGCCACGGTATTGTTTGCTATACTTGCAATTCTTGTAAAACGAAGTGTTGTACCACCTTATGTAGGTTCTATTTTTATTCTTACTATTGTATTGTTTTTTTACATTACGATTATTGTTTATGGCGGCTCGTTGCATGGGATGCTGTTCTTTTACTGTACGATTCCATTTTTTGCGTTTTATATGGCAGGTACGCGCATTGGCATGATCTATGGCTTGGTTATGCTGGGTACATTGTTGCTGTTGTGGACTGCAAATTATTTTGAATTTCTTGAAATTAGTTATAATAATATTGAAGTAATGGTTGTGTCAGTATTGCTGACATTTACAGTGGTTTCGGCTTGGTTTTTTGAGCGTACAAGGGAAGAGGCATTTGCCAGCTCTTACCAGTCTGGTGTACGCCATGAAACATTGATGGAAGCCTTGGATGAAGTGTATTACCGCGTGGGTATGGATGGCATTATTCAAGAGATTGGTGAGGCTATTTATGCTTTAACTGGTTATTCTCCTAATGATGTAGAAAATCGTCCTATAGAAACATTTTATGCAGATCCAAGCACAAGGGATGCATATATTAAAGCACTTAAAGAACATGGTAATGTCAAAAACTATCCGATTGAAATATTGGGTAAGTATGGGCAGCGCGTAGCAATATCTATGAGCTCACGTATGTTTTTTGATGATGAGGGTAAACCAATTTATATTGAAGGTCTGATTCGTGATATGACGCAAGAGCGCGAAATTCAAAAAGAAAGAACTGAGAATTTACAGCATCTAAGTAATTTAAGTGTGATAGAATCAACATTATCAGAGCAAAACTTTGAAGTAGGTTTGCAGCGAGCGGTGGAAGAAATTCAAAAAATATTTACTGCAGAACGTGTGTTTTTAAGCCCATTATGTTTTAACCCTGACGATGAGCAAGATAGTAGCTATAAAACCATGTTTGTTGCGGAGTCAGAGCAAGACCCTAGCTTTAACTTAAAAGCTTTGATGTGTGAAAGTGAAATGATTACCTATGCATCATCAATACCAGAGAAGCAGTTGAAAACACCCTTTATGATAGATGTACAGACTGTTTTCTCAGCAGGTTTGATTCGCAAGCATCATTTGTTACCAGGGCTGATCATGTTGCTTAGAGTAAAGTCGGATGTGTTGTGGGCATTGGCAATTCAGCAACAAGAAGATATTAACCACACAGCGCAGCAGA
>JALWRX010000093.1 GCA_027080505.1 Ghiorsea sp. | reverse complement strand
TCCTTACAATTAAAAGTAAGTGTATTAAAACAGTTCAATCAAAAAGCTGATATTGAACAAGAAAATGACCCTTTGCCAGATGAAGAGCTTGATACAGGCGATTTTTTCAGCTTAAATTCTCAAGAAATTATTCCTCCCGCAACAGATGATGAAGTTAAACCTGATAAGGTAGAAAAAACTAAACCTAAAGAAGCTGTGGTACGAACAGTATTGGCTACACCAGTCAAAGAGCCCGAGCCTGAACACGTTGAAATTACAGAGAAAAGTATTTCTGAGGATAGAAATAAGCAGAAGGCAGCCAACCTTTTTGGTGAAGATGATTGTAATATACCACCTGATGAGGAACCCTCATCTGAACTACAATTGCTTGACCAAGATAAAGTAGAAGAAGATGGAAATCATGATGTGTGGAGTCAGCACGAATTATAACTCAGCAATGAGCACAATACTTATTCAAGCAATGATTCAACTTCAATAAAACCTTCTGCATATTTAACAGCATGCCCTGCAATATAAACCCTATCATCAACAAGCTCACACCATACTTCCCCACCCCGTTGTGAAACTTGTTTAGCCGTAAGTTTGTTTTTACCCAATACCTTTGCCCAATATGGAGCAAGTTGGGTAAAAGATGAACCTGTTACTGGGTCTTCATCAATACCACAGCTGGGTGCAAAAAAACGGGATACAAAATCATATTGTTTAGAGCGTGCTGTAATGGTCACACCTCTTAAATCAAGTTGTTGTAATAGCTGCATATTTGGGTTGGCACTTAATACTGCGGATTCATCGGTCAATACCACAATATAATCTTCATGTTTTAAACAGCTTTGTAAATTATCACTAAAAACTTGTTGAATAGGTTCAGGAATATCGCATGACATGGGTGTTTTCTGTGGGAAATCTAGTATAAACTTATCACCATTTTGGCTAACTTTTAATTCACCAGATTTGGATTGAAACACAATGGTTTCACCGTTGAACCCAAGCTCCTTAAACAACACATAAGCCGATGCCAGTGTCGCATGACCACATAAGTCCACTTCCACAGTTGGTGTAAACCATCGAATATCATAATCACCATTGTTTTCAACAAAGAATGCGGTTTCAGAAAGGTTGTTTTCTGCTGCAATGTGTAGCATCAGTTCTTCATCAAGCCAAGTATCTAAAGGGCAAACAGCAGCAGCATTTCCTGTGAAAACTTTAGATGCAAAAGCATCAATTTGATATATTTTTAACATGTTTAACCGCCTGTGATAAACACACCAGATGATTCTTCTGCATAACGTGTCAAACGCAAGCGTTCAATACGTTTTCTTTTGATTTTGAGTACTTCAATACGCACACTAGCCATTTGCAGACAAAGCTTACCATCAGGTACACCGCCTAACTCCTCTACGATTAAACCACCAATCGTGGTTGCACCATTTTCAGGCAACTCACTACCAATCAATTGGTTTAAATCATGAATATTTGCCGTGCTGCCCACCACCCATGAACCATCAGGTTGCACCCACACATCGGTAGGTGGAACAACATCAGACTCATCAACAATTTCACCAACAATTTCTTCAACAATATCTTCTAAGGTAATCACCCCTTCAATATCACCAAACTCATCCACCACAATCGCCATGTGCAAATGTTTGCTCTGAAACTCAAAAAGTTGAGCCAAAGCGTTGCGGTTGGTGGGCGCATAAGGTGGGTTAGTCCAAATCAAAGCACGCGATAAAGGTGTTTGTGATTGGCGTATTTTAAGTAAATCTCGCAAATGAACCACACCCAGCAAGTTATCTTGGTCACCATGATAAACAGGGTATCGTGAATGTGGATGACGAATGGCATCTTCCACACAAGCTTCCACTGTTTTTTCAGCATCCAACATTACCACATCCTTGCGAGGGGTCATCAAAGATTTGATAGGTATATCATGCAGTTGTAGTGCGCTCATCAGCATTTGTTCACGTGCTTTATCAAGCACCCCACTTTCTGCACTCATATCAATCATGGCAGCAAGCTCTTGATGATTAAAAGCCAATTCCTGATGTTCTTTCACTTTAAGGGCACGTTGTAAGAACTTGATACCTAACATTAATAAGGACACCACAGGTGAAAACAAACGTTGGAACCAAGTGAGCAACATCGCCACCTTACAAGCAATGGTTTCAGCATGAGCTACAGCAATGGTTTTGGGTAATACCTCAGCAAAAACAAGCACAATAATAGTCATGGCAATGGTGGCATATAAAATACCCGCCTCACCAAAGTAGGTTAAGAAAACAGCGGTCGCAAGGCTGGATGCTGCAATATTAACAAAGTTGTTTCCAAGCAGGATAGATGCAAGCATACGCTCAGGTTTTTTCAGTAAATGTTCTGCATATTTTGCACCTTTACTACCTTTTTTACGCATAATCCGCAGCCGAACACGTCTTGCCCGAGTCAGTGCTGTTTCAGAGCCTGAAAAAAATGCTGAAAGCAAAAGTAATAAAACGAGTACCCCTAAAACATAGGGCAAAGCATGTTCAGAAAATGTCATAAAAGAAGACCTACTTAAATAACGTCTTTAATGATTTTTACGCCAAAATAAGCAAGCATCAAAGTAACATAAGCAAACAATACCATTTTACTGCCACGATTATGATGCCAAGCTGATTTTTGCCTTAAATAATAAAGCGTCATCAGGGTTACCCAAGCAAAGATAGCCAATAAGACTTTGTGGTTAAACAACGCAAAGTGATGCATTTCAACCCATTGCCATGCTAACCCTGTAAGAATACTTAAGCCTAACAACCAAATCGCCCAACGTACATGAACAAATAAATAATTACTAATATCCATTAACGAAGGCATAGCTTGCACAAAAAAACCAATCTTTTTCTGGGTTAATGCTCTATCGAGTAAAAGTTGCATCACAGCATACAATGCAGCCATGGTTAACAAGGCATAAGCAACAACAGATAAAAGTAAATGTCCTGTTTCTAAAAAGGAATATGCTTCCACCCATTGTGTTGATGTTTCTCTAGGTAAGAATGGTAATAATAACAAGGGTATTGCCGTGAAAGGCAGTAACAATAAACCCAAACCACGTACGCCATGTTGCCACATGCCCAAAAGGTATATGTTTTGCACCAACAAAGTTGTAACAGCAGCTACCGTTGTTAAGGTTAGCACCAATCCTGTAGGCGCAATAAAACCAAGCTCTAAGACCCCAATAAGCGTACACAAAATGGAAGCACTGACTAAAAGGCTTATATTACGCTGCGTGACAAACTTAGTGTTACCTGCGCGTACGCAGACAAAAATTAACCACGCTGCTAATAACGATAAAATACCTGCAGAAATAAACATTATATTTGAAATCATAAGCGACTTCTAACCAAAATCAGATGCCATATCAATGCCTTATGATACATCTTGCATCTTACACTTTATCTTATCATCGTTTGTGCTCATTTTTCTAGGTGGTAATCATGGGTAATAAAACAAGCATGACCAAAAAGATATTGCGTGGTATGTTGCTAGGGCTTGTTCTTGGCAGCCTTATTAA
>JALWRX010000092.1 GCA_027080505.1 Ghiorsea sp. | reverse complement strand
TTGCATGATCCCGTTGTCTGATTTCTTTGCGTAAATAATCAATCCATTTATGCTTTAAAATACCAATAAGCCAAGTTCTAATTGTAGAGTTTCCTGAAAAAGAGTCTTTACTTTTCCAAGCTGCCAATAAGGTATCTTGCACCAAATCTGCTGCTAATTCCTCATTTTGTGCGCGCTGCATAGCAAAGCGATACAGTATATCGCCATGCTCTACCAACCACCGCTGAGGATTCATATCATTACTCACAAAAGTACCACCCATAAAAAAACCCACCCAAACTAAACATAGCTTGTGGTGGGCTTAAAACATCAAAAAACAATAAAGCTTCGCTTAAAATTCAAAACCTAATTTCAAAGTTGTTAAATCTTTACTGCCAACTGTTGATTTCTCAAGGTTTATAACAAAAAATGCTAATTCAGCCTTTGCACCCAAAGCCATTGTAGAATTGCTTTCATCAAGCTGTTGGAAAGCTGCCAAAGCGCCTGTAGCCGAAGATGTTGATTTCACAGTCCCAAACTCAACATAAGGCTTAACAATGGGTAAGTTTGCACCAACCATCACTGCGTAGCCTGTGTTTTTGACTTCCAAGTCGGTTAAAGTGAGTGAACTTGAGTGATAACGCACATTTGCTTCTAACATAGGTACAGGAATATAATTACCAAACGCCATACGAATTTCATAACCTGAAAGGTCAACACCTAAGTCTTTAGCTGATAAACTCATATAACCTACATCCAAACCAAATGGAATTCCCACTGATAAACGAACTCTAGGCATAGGAATGGTAGACTGAGTATAACCCACAGCTTGCCATTGTGCTGCATTGGGATCAATTTTTAATGCTGCGACTTCAACAGCAGCTTGAACACCAAACGGTAAAATACCTGAAGAATGCGGCTCAGCAGAGTTGCTTGGGTTCATCCATGCTGCAGCGGCCAAGTCTTGTGTATAACCTGTGTATGCAGCTTGTGCTCCTGAAAAGCCTGTAATGCTTGCTGCATGAGCCTGACTTGCAAAAAGCAGGGCAGAAGCTGCCAATAGTGTGTGTATTTTTTTCATAACTTTCTCCTTAGGGGAAATAAAACAATAATTATTGGCTGAAATGTTAAACATAGTTTGTTAACTTGTCACCTACTTCAACCTTTAACATCAAACTAATCAGTAATATAGACCAAGAAATGATATATGTCACAACTTTAACTCTTGGCATTACAACAAATAAAAATATGGCACTTTTTTTGCTTCAACTCGGCTATGAGTCCAATTAAACTTTTACGCCAATCAACCATCGATACATTAAACAGTATTGACAGCCTACCAACATTGCCAGATTTATTCCTTAATATCCAAAGTGTACTCAACACACCTGAATCAACACTACAAGACTTAACACAAGCCATAGAACACGATCAAACTATTGCTGTTATGATTGTGAAAATTGCAAATTCTTCCTACTACAACCCTATGAACAAGCCTACTAGCAGCTTATCGTTTGCAATTTCTAGATTAGGACGCATCGAAACCAGCAATATCGCCTTATCCATATCTTTACTGTATGGTTTTTCACTACCCACAGGCATTGCAAACATGCGTCGTTTTTGGGCGCATGCTTTTGCGGTCGGTCAAACTTGTCGAAAAATCTGTATCCAACGACCCAAAGAAAGCCAGCTTAACTCCGATGAATTGTTTTTAAGTGGGCTTCTTCATGATATAGGCAGAGCTATTTTAGGCATACGTATTGACCCCCAATATTTTGAACAAGATTTAGCCAACTTTCATGGTGAAGAGCTTATCCAAGCTGAACAACAAGCATATGGTATTGATCACGCTCAAGTCGGTGCTATTATCTTAAAACAATGGGGGTTTCCAGATGCATTTTGTCAACGCATACGACAACACCACAGTAGTAATAGCTGCAATATCAATGACAACATCCTTGCCCTAGCTGATAGCATTGTCCATCAACACTTATCTAACCTCACCACTATTGAAGAAGTTGAAATCAAAACTCGGGATTCAGAATTCGATGCCATGATTACCCAACACCTCACAGAAATGAGCTGGTAAACTTCCCTATCATTAAGCTCATATCACATAAATAACATTAAAACAGCATTGATAATGCAAAAGATAATACTTGCAATATCAGTGCTTTAGCATTGAACTAGGCAGGGATGATATGGCTTACACAACTTGATTGGACGCTTTTTTTCTCAGCCCTGATTTCCTCCACCCTTTTTCCAGGTGGTTCAGAGGCACTGCTTCTTTATCGTTTACAAGATAACGCAAACAACCCTTACCTACTGGTTACTATGGCAACATTAGGTAATGTTTTGGGAAGCATTATCACTTATTATATGGGAAAATACAGCTTCCAGTTTAGTCATCGTTGGTTTCACATATCAGCAGCCAAACAACAGCAAGCAGAACATTATTTCCAAACCTGGGGCACACCTGCCCTACTCTTTGCTTGGTTACCCATCATCGGTGACCCACTATGTTTGGTCGCAGGCGCATTACGCTATAACATCTATGTATTTATCGCTTTAGTCAGCTTAGGTAAATTAACCCGTTACACGCTGATAACATGGGCTTTTCTATAGCTTATTTTTTAAAACTGCGAATCAACAGCAATACAACTGCCACAGAAATACAGGCATCTGCAATATTAAAAGCTGGCCAATGGTATGCTTTTCCATCCCATACAATATACCAATCAATGAAATCCACCACATAACCAAGGTATAACCTATCCAAGATATTGCCCGCAGCACCAACCAATATGAATACCAGCAACCACGACTCAAGCCCAGCCTTATGCCGCTCTCGCCACCACCACACACTGACAACTACAGCAATCATTATGGTGACACCAAGCAATAAATTGGTTCGCCATGCATGATTCCAATCGGCAAACATGGAAAATGCCACGCCATAATTATGTGCTTTGACCAGATTAAAAAAGCCATCAACCACCACCATATGGAAAAAAGGAAGCTGTTGCTCAATCCACCATTTGCTCCATTGGTCTGCTGCCAGCAAAAGAATAAATAGCAGCATTTGCTGTTTGGTTCTTGTTGTCATATCACTATCCCTACATCATTCATACTTGCGAGCAAGTGAAACAGTTATGACCTTGTGATTCAATGCTTTATTTGTAGGGTTTTGCTTTTATTTGGCATAATTGGGAGAAAACTGTGGCATTATTGATTACTGACGACTGTATCAACTGCGCTCTATGTGAACCAGAGTGCCCCAATGATGCTATTTTTGAAGGTACTGAAATCTTTGAAATCAACCCAGACTTATGCACCGAGTGTATAGGGCATTATGATGAACCCCAATGCGTTGCCATTTGTCCTGTAGATTGTATCCCCAAAGACCCCAACCGAGTTGAAAGTGAAGATGAACTCAAAGATAAATATGCACAACTCACTGGACAAACAGCATGAGCGGTAAACTTTTTATTATTTCAGGTCCTTCTGGCGCAGGAAAATCCAGCTTATGCAACAAACTACTTGAAGCTTGCCCTAACCTTCATTTGTCTATTTCTTGCACCACAAGAGCACCCAGACCAGGTGAAAAAGATGGACGTGAATATCATTTCTTAAGCCTTGAAGACTTTAAAAAACAAAAAGACAACGGTGCATTCTTAGAATCTGCCCTAGTCCATCATAATTATTATGGTACACGTCAAAGTGATGTAGAAGCCCTGCTTAAACAAGGTAAAGATGTATTGTT
>JALWRX010000091.1 GCA_027080505.1 Ghiorsea sp. | reverse complement strand
GATTCACGCAATCAACTGTTGCATATCATGGCAGAGATGAAAAAACAGGATGTGGATTTATTGGTCAACCTGCACCATCCACGACAGTTGGATTGGTGGGCTGTGGAATGGTTAGTGCTGGCACAACTCAAGCCACGATTTGTCCTTGGTTTTTCGCCTGATGCACTGCAAGGCTCGGTATTAGATGCATGGCTGCCATCTAGCGTGGTTACAACACAACATTACATCACTACATACCAGCAATTATTAGCAAAAATAGATGTTGAGAGTGATACACAATTATCATTTCCCATAGATGAGCAAGAGCAGGCACAAGCGCAAGCACTGTTAGAAGATGTACCTGATATGCGTGTATGTTTGCATATGGGGGGCAGGCGTTTGTCCATGGAAAATAAAATGTGGGATGTTGAGTGTTTTATTGATTTGGCGAAACGTTTGCTGGTAGATGGAATTACGCCCGTATTGATTGGCGTGGACAGCGAAGCCGATGCTGCTGAAGTTTTGCTTCAGGCTGTGCCACAAGCGGTGAGTTTGGTGGGGCAAACCAATTTGGGAACCATGGCAGCGGTGATTGGGCAGTCAAAGTTGTTGGTTGGGCATGATTCAGGGCCATTTCACATTGCCGTCGCCATGCAGACACCCGTGGTGGTAATTTGCGGCAGACCTGATGCAGAGCCTGAGTATTTGCAATATGAACAAGATGATGTGGTGGTACTCACTGCCGATAGCCCGCAACAGATTGCAGTGGATGATGTGTATCAAGCTGCCAAAGGCTTACTTGCATGAAAATTATGTTGATTGTCAATGAGTTTCCACCTGAAAAAATTGCAGGCACAGCCATGGCAACCCAAGCATTGGCAGAGCATTTAAGTGGGCGAGGGCATGATGTTTGTGTGCTGGTGACCACGCCTTGTCCGCCTGAAAAACAACAGGTGATTGCAGAGCATGACTATCAATTGCTGTGGTTAAAAAAACGACCATTGCGTGGTTTGGGTTGGTTGTGGCGCTTTATACAAACATTGAAGCACACTAAAACATTTCAGCCTGATGTGATTCAAGGGCAAGCTGTATCCTGTGGTTTGATTGCAGGTGTGGTGGGGCGTGTGTTACGCATCCCCAGCATTTGTTATGCCCAAGGTTATGATGTGTATCAAGCAAGTTGGTGGCAGAAGAAAACAGAAATTCGCTGGGGCTGTAGCTTGCCCACACGGTGTTTGGCAGTAACGCAAAATTTGAAACAGGCGATTTTGGATATTGTGGATGTGCCTGTATCCATCATGCCGCATGCTTTTGTATTACCCGCATTATCACAAAGTAGAGAACAACTTAGACAGCAATATGGGTTACAAGATGATGTCAAACTGGTGCTCAATGTGGCACGTTTGGAGGATTTTAAAGGGCAAGATGTATTGCTCAAGGCATGGGTAGATATTGTGGTTGCAAATCCTAAGGCACAGTTGTGGATAGCTGGCACGGGCAGTTTGGAAACGTCATTGAAGAACATGGTGGTCACACTGGGTTTGCAGGATAATGTGAAGTTTTTAGGTTTTGTACCTCAAGCTGAAGTACATGCTTTGATGGAAGCAGCGGACTTGTTTGTATTGCCAAGCAGAGAAGAACCCTTTGGCATTGTGTTGCTTGAAGCCATGGCACATAGCTTGCCTGTGGTGGCAAGCAAGGTGGGTGGTATTCCCGAAGTATTACCGAGCAATGATGATGTGGTATTGGTTACGGCAGATGATGTGCAAGCTTTGACACAAGCCATGTTAATGATGTTGGCAAATAAGCGATTATGTGATGATAACCGAGCATATGCACTTGATTTTTCATGGGATAAACAAGTGCAGCGATTTGAAACATTGTATGCCGATATATTGGAAGAAAAGTGATACAATCTTATTTCATTTGTGTTACCTCTGAAAAAACGGGAAAGATAGGCTTTTTATGCAATGAATTAGGTTGCTGCAATGGTGTGATGAAATCATGCTAAGAAGGTTGGTTTAGTTGTTGTTTCAAAAAATATTCAGGGCACGATTCTTGGTAAAAATCCTCATTGTAATATTTACATTGTTGGTGTTTGAAGGCTATGTGAGTTTTTTTGTTGTTTCACCTGTAGCCGTGGTGTTTGACCCTGATCTTGGGCCGATGAAAGCACCATTTAGTCGTATTTTACGTACTTATGAAGGTTTTAATCACTATACCACGGATGCCTATGGTTTTAACAATGATGCTCTTGGCTCACTGCCAAAGCATAGGCTTTTGGTGTTGGGTGATTCTTTTGTGGAAGCCAAACACGTTTCACGGGAGCGGAATTTTGTGTCAATACTCAATGCTTTGCCCAATGTGTTGGCGTATAATGCAGGTTATTCAGGAGCCGATCCACGCAGCTTCCCTGTGCTTGTTCGTCGTTTTTTACCGATTATTCAACCAACACAACTTATTTTATGTGTGAATGCGGATGATTTAACTGCCTTAAATACGACAGCATTACCCAAATATGAATCACCATCAGGAATGAAAGCATGGTTGCAGCCTTTATTTGCCCATTCAGCATTAGCCACCCATTTGAATTGGAAATATAAACCCGTATTTCAAGAATGGTGGCAATCGTTACACAAGCATCATGCAGCCAAACATCAGTCGAAAGGCTTTAGTCAGTTTAGTAAGCATTGGGCTGAGATTATTGATAAACTACAAAGCTTTAACATACCGATGATAGTGGTTGTATTGCCTTCATTGCATTATGAAAATGGTCAGGTCATCACGATACCTGATAGGCGAGAGGAAATTCTAGCAAATGTGGCGCAGGCAAAGGGTGTGCAGGTGATACGAACTGAACGTGCTTTTGTGCAAGACTTTGAAAAGCAGGGCGAAGTGGCTTTTGGTTTTATGAATAGCCACTTGGGAACAGGGCATTTGAATATTGAAGGTCACCAAATTGTTGCAGGTGTCATTAGGCAAGCTTTGGGGTTAAAACCTTGATATTTACTAGCCTAAATTTCATTATATTTTTTGCGATTTTTGTATGTGTTTTATGGCTTGCGCCCAAGCGTTTGCATAGCTGGGTATTGCTTATTTTTTCCTATCTTTTTTATGCAACATGGGATGTTCGTTTTCTATTATTATTATGGTTTGTGTCTGGGGTAGGTTATGCATGTGGTTTAGCTATCGAGCGACAGCATCAGCAAAGCCATAAGAAAAAAACACAGTATTTATGGCTGGGTATTGTGAGCATGTTATTGGTATTGGGCTATTTTAAATATGCCAATTTCTTTATTGAAAATGCTTCTGTTTTGTTGGGGTTAAATGTCTCACATCTGAATATTATTCTACCTGTGGGTTTATCCTTTTTCACCTTCCAAGTCATTTCTTATTTGGTCGATGTGTGGCGTGGTGAGATTCGAGCTTGTACATCAAAAAAAGACTTCTTTTTATATATTGCATTTTTCCCGCAACTTGTGGCAGGTCCCATTGTTCGCGCCAAAGATTTTTTGCCACAGTTGCAACAGCATGTAGGTTTAAACTGGGACTATATCTACTTGGGAGCACAGATTTTCACACTGGGATTTGTGCAAAAGGTATTTCTTGCAGATCGGTTGTCTGTTTTTGTGGATCCAGTGTTTACCAGTCCTGTGGGTTATGATTCAGCAACATTATGGCTTGCTCTTTTGGCTTATACCGCGCAAATATTTTGTGATTTTTCAGGTTATTCACATATGGCGATAGGGATAGCTTTGGCACTTGGTTTTAAATTGCCTGA